>CAMCIP010000100.1 GCA_945874855.1 Brevundimonas vancanneytii | reverse complement strand
AGGGGGCCTGACGCTCGCGCCGCGTCCCCGCTTTCGCGGGGATGACAAGCGCACAGCGACGGACCCCCGTCCGACAAACCCCGCTCCAACCGCTCCCGCCGCGCGCCAGGGTCGCAGGCCAGGCGGCCCTCCGATGCGACGGGACGGGGAGAGTGTGGGGGTGGCGCGGGCTGGGGCGGGCCGAAGCGGGCGGGAATGGCTGTGGGCGTTGATCGGGTGGGGGAAATCGGGGTGGGGTCCCCGAACCGACGGGGTCGGGTGCGCATCTACCGATCCCCTGCCCCTCTTCCTTCTCCCCTTGCGGGTGGAGGAGGGGCACCCCGTCGCCTCCCTGACGGAATCCGTGCAGGGTTCTCGCCATGATCCGGTCGGTCCTGCGCCTCCTCCTGCCCCTGCTCGCCGCGGCCGCCCTGACGGGGTGCGCCGAGGAGCCGCCGGCGCCGGAGGCGGAGGTGTCGGAGCTGCGCTCCGGCTTCCGGGCCGTGACGATCGCGGCCTGCGAGCGCCGGTTCCGGGACCAGGGCATGTCGCGGCAGGGCGTCGACGCCCTGTGTCCCTGCCTCGCCGACGAACTGCTGGCCGCCGCCCCGGACGACGCAGCCCTGATGGACCTGCCGGCCCGGGAGATGGACGTGGCCCTGCGGACCTGTCTGGACCGGCTGGGCGCCCGCGGGCTCCTCGCCGCCGAAACCGGCCGGTGAGGCGGGGGCGGCGGTCTTGACGTCGTTGAGGGTGTCGCGTCATGGTTGTCTGCGAGGGCAGGCATGCGCAATCACAGCTACTGGGTCTACATCGTCGCCAGCGGGCCCTGCGGCTGGCTTTACGTCGGCATGACGAACGACCTGATCCGCCGGATCGCCGAGCACAAACACGGTCAGATCGACGGCTACAGCCGGGAGCGCGGGACGGACCAGCTGGTCTGGCACGAGGCGCACCCGTACGTCGATCAGGCCATCCTTCGCGAGAAGCGGATAAAGCGCTGGCTGCGCCCCTGGAAATTCGCCCTGATCGAGGAAGGCAATCCGCAGTGGGCCGATCTGTACCCGGATCTGCTGCGGGCGTCGGGGCGGGATGAGCCGTAGTCCTCTTGTCATCCCGGCCGAGCCCCGGCGATAGCCGGGGGGAGAGCCGGGACGGGACAGGACGACGCCCTATCCCGCCCGGTCGGCCCGCAGGGCTGAACCGGGCGACGATCGGGCCTCGTGCCGCCGCCGGCCGTCTTCCGGATCAGCCCTGACGGGCTGTCCGGAAGGGCTTGGGGATGGGTTTGCTACCCGTCCCGGCTCTCCCCCCGGCTATCGCCGGGGCTCGGCCGGGATGACAATCGGAGCGCAACGGGCGTCAGCTGAGATGCGGCCGGGGGGCTCCCTTCAACCACCACCGATGACGACAGGGCACCTTGTCATCCCGGAAGCGCCGCAGGCGCTATCCGGGACGGTCTCGACGCCGGGGCGCGAGGCGAAGACTCGCTCGGCCGTGGGGGAGCGGAGGCGTTTGCGGGAACAGAGGAAGAGGAGGTTGGTCAATATGGTTTGAGAGAAGGAGCGGCGCTACTCAGGCCAGTAGTACGTCACGCCATCCACGAAAGTTCGATTTGGTCGGGTTTGACGACGAGCTACCTCGTCAAAGAGGTTGTGGGCCCAAGCTCCTGATACGCCTTGCCAAGCCGCCCAAGCTGAAAGTGCAGCATCCAGTTGGTGCTCATCGCCCAATGCATCCACGGGCATCCCGACTGCCTCGCACCATAATGCGGGGCCGGTGGCTTCCGGCCAAATGCGGGGATACTCCCAGCTGTATAGGGATGCCCAAAGCACCTTGGGATGAGTCTCGTTGAGTGGGAGGTTCGGCCATAAGTCGCGAAGGCCGAAAGCCAAGCATGGGCCTTGGATGCTCATGGATCCCTGCAATCCGTTGGGATGCATCACGCTTGCCTGAACCGCGCGATAGCGCGCGCGGAGCCACTCATCAGCCCCGCGCCAGCCTGACGGGCCTGTCTGCCAAAACAAGAGGGTGTCCAAACCAGCCGCGCAGGGTGTCACGCCGTCGGCAACCTGACGGGCCCAGTGAAGAACCTCATCAACGTAGCTCAAACTTGCGCACTTGAGCTCGCCAGATTCTGGCCACCAAGCTGCGCACCCGAACTTGTCTATGCCTCCAGGGTCAAATCCGAATACGAGCGCGCTCACAGCGGAATATTGTCGTGCTTCTTCCACGGATTGCTCTGCACCTTCCCCTTCAGCGTCCGTAGCGCCTTGATCAGCCGCCGCCGCGTCCCGTGCGGCATGATCACATCGTCGATGTAGCCCAGTTTCGCCGCCACAAACGGATTGGCGAAGCGTTCCTTGTACTCCGCCTCGCGCGCCGCGAGGGCCTCGGGGTCGCCGGCTTCCTTGCGGAAGATGATCTCGACCGCGCCCTTGGCGCCCATGACGGCGATCTCGGCTGTGGGCCAGGCGTAGTTGACGTCGCCGCGAAGGTGTTTGGAGCTCATCACGTCATAGGCACCGCCATAGGCCTTGCGGGTGATGACGGTCAGCTTGGGCACGGTGGCCTCGGCATAGGCGAACAGAAGCTTGGCACCGTGCTTGATCAGGCCGCCGTACTCCTGTTTCGTGCCCGGCATGAAGCCCGGCACGTCGACGAAGGTGACGAGCGGGATGCCGAAGGCGTCGCAGAAACGGACGAAGCGGGCGGCCTTGCGGCTGGAGTCGATGTCCAGCACGCCGGCCAGGGTCTGGGGCTGGTTGGCGACGACGCCCACGGTCTGGCCGTCGAGGCGGCCGAAGCCGGTGACGATGTTCCTGGCGAAGTCCGGGCCGATCTCGAAGAATTCGGCCTCGTCGACCGTCTTCAGGATCAGCTCCTTGATGTCATAGGGCTGGTTCGGATTGGCCGGAACCAGGGTGTCGAGGCTGGGCTCGTCGCGCTCGGGGTCGTCGTAGCTGTCGCGGACCGGGGGCTTTTCGCGGTTCGACAGGGGCAGGAAGCCGATCAGGCGGCGGACCTCGCTGAGGGCCTCGAGATCGTTCTCGAAGGCGCCGTCGGCGACGCCGGACTTGCCGGCATGGACCCGGGCGCCGCCCAGGTCCTCATGGGTGACCACCTCATTGGTGACGGTCCTGACCACGTCTGGGCCGGTGACGTACATGTAGGAGGTGTCCTTCACCATGAAGATGAAGTCGGTGATGGCCGGGGAATAGACGTCGCCGCCCGCGCAGGGGCCCATGATGACGCTGATCTGGGGGATGACGCCCGAGGCCAGGGTGTTCTGCAGGAAGATGTCGGCATAGCCGGCAAGGCTCTCGACCCCCTCCTGGATGCGGGCGCCGCCGGCGTCGAACAGGCCGATGATGGGCGCGCCATTGGTCAGGGCCATGCCCTGCAGCTTGACGAGTTTGGCCGCATGGGCGCCCGAGAGGGAACCGCCGAAGACGGTGAAATCCTTGGAGAAGACATAGACCAGGCGGCCGCCGATGGTGCCGCGGCCGGTGACCACGCCGTCGCCGGGGATGCGCTGGTCCTGCATGCCGAACTCGTGGGAGCGGTGCTCCACGAACATGTCGGTCTCTTCGAAGGAGCCCTCGTCCAGCAGGACGTCGATCCGCTCGCGGGCGGTCAGCTTGCCCTTGCTGTGCTGGGCCGCGATGCGGGCCTCGCCGCCGCCGAGACGGGCCGCGGCGCGGCGGGCTTCGAGCTGGTCGAGGATGGTTTTCATGGACGGGCCTCCTTGAGCGGGAGGCTTAAGGAGAGTTGCCCGCCTTGTCATCCCGGCCGCCTGCCCGCGGCAGGTCCGGCGCCGTCATCGCCGCCAGTCGCTGCAGCTCGGCGACATGGGCCGCGAAGGCCTTGCGCCCGGTGGGCGTGAGGGCGATCCAGGTCCGCTGACGGCCGCCTTCCGTGGCCTTGGTGAGGGCGACGTGGCCCGCCTCCTCCAGCTGTTTCAGGTGTTTGGACATGACCGAGTCCGACACCTTGACGGCCTCTCGCAGCATGGCGAACTCCGCGCTGTCCACACTGGAGAGGATGGCACAGATCTGCAGCCGGCCGGGGGCATGGATGACCGGATCGAAGGCGGGCGCGGGTTCGGTCAATGCGTCCCCTCAGCCAGCTCCCTGCGCCAGACGCGCATCCACCAGCGGCCAAAGGCGAAGGTGACGACGAACGCCAGCCCCCCGCCGAGCAGGGGCGCCCACAGGGGACCACCGAAGGATCGGCTCCAGACCGACAGGGCGATGCAGCCGATCAGCAGCGGCCACATGGCGAAGACCACCCACCGCGCCTTCTTCGGGGCCCAGGCGTTGACCCACCAGCCGAAGCGGTCGCGCCACCATTTGACCATCCAGAACAGGCCGCCGAGCGAGCCCAGCACCACGAGCCCGGGCGAGATCTGCGGGACCCCCAGCGCGGCGAACATGGCCGCGATCATCAGGCCGAACAGGATGTCCCAGCCGACGGGATAGTCGAATTTGCGCCCGAGCCCGGCCCGGGCCTCGCGTATCGAGTTCAGCGCCCCGGCGGGATCCACATCTTTCGGCATCTGCGACCTCACTTTCCACAATGGAAAGGTAGCAGGGACTTTCCAATGTGGAAAGTAATAATTTTCCGACGTGGAAAGTCAGTCTGACAGCGCCCGGAACCACTGGTCCAGCAGGGTGACCTCGGCGCGGCGGGCGGCGGTGCGGGCGGCGGCCTCGGCATCGACGCCCCAGCGCTCTTCCTGGAAGGCCTCGTCGAGGCGCGACAGGTCGAAGGCGGCATCGGGGCCGAGCGCGCCGCGGTGCAGGGCCAGACCCAGGACGGCGCTGCCCAGCAGGGGCACGGCGGTGGCGAGGCCGGTCAGGGCGAAGTCGTCCAGCCGCAGGGCCAGGTCGCGCACGCGGGCGACGGCGGCGGGGTCCTGGGCCCGGTGGACGATGCCCTCGGTCGGTTCCAGATGGCAGCCCAGTTCGACGGCGGCCCAGGCGCGCCACGGGGCCCAGTCACGCTGCTGGCGCGCGACCAGGGACGCAGGGCCCTCGGCCAGATAGCAGAGGGCGTCCGAGCCCGCCCAGGCGGCGATCTCGTCGGCCACGGGCTCGCGCGCCTGCGACACCCGGTCGATGGCGGTGGAGGCCAGACGGGTGGCGGGCATGGTGGCCGGATCGAGGAACTCGCCCTGGCCGGCCCATTCGTCGGCCAGCAGGCGGGCGGCGGTCGCGGTGGGCAGGACCAGGGGGGCGTGGGCGGGCGTTTTCGGCACGCGACCGTCCAGCTGGACCGCCCAGCCGCCCTGCGTCGCCTCGACGTGCACGGCCGTCCAGAAGCGCTTCACCCGCTCTTCGGACTCGCGGAAACCCTTGCGGGCGGCGACGTGGGGGTCGAGCGGCGGGATGTGGCTCATGGCGATCTCAGGCGGCGCGGGTCAGGTCGGCGAAGCCGTCCAGTACCACGGTCAGTTCGCCGAAGGAGCGGGCGACGTGGCGGGCCCCGGCGGCGCGCTGCTCCTCGACCGTGTGAAAGCCCCAGGAGACGCCCAGCGGCAGGACCCCGGCATTGACCGCCATGCGGACGTCATGGGCCGTGTCGCCGATCATGAGGGTGGTGGCCGGACAGGCGTCGCAGGCGGCCATGGCGGCGTGCAGCATGGCGGGATGGGGCTTGCCCGGCCCGTCCTCGGCGCAGTGGCTGGACAGGAACAGGTCGGCCCAGCCCTCACGGGCCAGGTTGCGGGCCACGCCGCGGCGGTTCTGGCCCGTCGCGAGCGCCAGCCGCCAGCCGTCGCGGTGCAGGCGGCGCAGGGTCGACATGGCCTCGGGATAGAGGGGTTCCTGCAGGCCCTCGTCGTGCATGCGCGCAAAGCTGGCGCGAAAGCCGGCGATGAAGCGGGCCAGATCGGCGGGGCCGAGGTCCGGTTCCAGTTCCGCCAGCGCATGTTCCAGGGTCAGGCCGACGATCTTGCGGACGCGGTCATAGTCCGGCTCAGGCAGGCCCAGATCCCGCGCGGCCTCGCAGGCGGCGCGATGGATCGTGGCCCGGCTGTCGACCAGGGTGCCGTCGATGTCGAAGACGGCCAGGGGGCGGGTCATCGGATCCTCTTCACGCCGTGGAAGGGGTCCTCGTCGGCCTCGTCCTCGGAGAAGCCGAAATGGGCGAAGCCGGCCTGCATTTCGGGGCTGAGCGGGGCCTCGACGATCAGCTTGCCGCCGCCGGGGTGATCCAGCTCGATGCGGCGGGCGTGTAGCTGCAACTTGAGCAGGCCGGACAGCTGGGTCGAGTCCGGCGTGCCGTATTTGGGGTCGCCGAGGATGGGGTGGCCGATCGCGCCCATATGGGCGCGCAGCTGGTGGGTGCGGCCGGTGAAGGGGCGCAGTGCCATCCAGGCGGCGCGGTGGGCGGCGCGCGAGACGGTGGCATAGGCGGTCTCGGCCGGTTCGGCGCCGTGCTCCTTGGGGTCGGCCGGGCGCATCATCTCGAAGTCGTTGATGCCGCTCTTTTTCAGGGCCATGTCGATCTGGCCGGCGGCGGGTTTGGGGTTGCCGATGACGATCGCCCAATAGGTCTTCTTCGCCTGACGCCGGGCGAAGGCGCCGGCCAGACGCTTGGCCGCCTCGGGTCCCCGGCCCAGTAGAAGGACGCCGGAGGTGTTGCGGTCCAGCCGGTGCACCAGCCGCGGGCGGTCCATCCCCTCCCCCCAGGCCGACAGCAGGCGGTCGACGTGTTTCGTGGTCTTGGTGCCGCCCTGGACGGCCAGGCCGTGCGGCTTGTTCAGGGCGATGACCAGGTCGTCCTCATACAGGACGAGGGATTTCGCATAGGCGACGTCGCGGGGGGTGAGTTCGTGTTTGTCGCCCGGCTGGCGCGGGGTGGCGTCGGGAAGGGGCGGGACGCGCACGGCGGCGCCGGCGGTCAGGCGGTCCTGCGGCTTGATGCGGCCGCCGTCGATGCGGATCTGGCCGCTGCGGGCCAGCTTCTCGATCTGGATATGGGTCAGATGGGGCCAGCGCCGCTTGAACCAGCGGTCCAGACGGATGCCGTCCTCGGCCTCGGCCACATAGAGGGTCTGGACTTCCCGGCTCATGCGAAGATCCGCCGGGCGATCGCCAGGCCGAGAAACAGGGCGGCGACGGACAGCAGGACCGAGGCCCCGACGTAGCCGGCGGCCAGACCCGGCTGGCGGCGCTCGATCATCAGGGCCGTCTCCAGCGAGAAGGCCGAAAAGGTGGTGAAGCCGCCCAGCAGGCCGACGGCCGCGAACAGGCGCAGGCCGTCGTCACCGTCCGCGCGCTGGACCAGCCCGCCGACCAGCAGGCCCATGGCCAGGCCGCCGATCAGGTTCACGCCGAAGGTCGCCCACGGCCAGGCCGCGCCGGGCGCCAGTCGCAGGGCCAGGGCGCCGAGGCCGTAGCGCGCCACCGAACCCAGGGCGCCGCCGGCCGCCACGAGGAGAAGACGGGTCATGCGGGCCCCTATATGCTGATTGCGTCGGGGAATCGAAGAGAGGCGTCGCATGCTGGATCTGGGACTGGCCGTTGCCCATCACGTGCTGGTGTTCGGCCTGACGATCATGCTGGCCATGGAACTGGCCATGCTGCGCGGCGAGAAGATCGACGTGGCGCGGCTGGCCCGGCTGGACGCAGGCTACGGCCTGACCGCGGCCCTGGTGGTGGCCGTCGGGGTCGCCCGGGTGATCTGGGGGGCCAAGGGCTGGGTCGCCTATCAGGACAACCCCGCCTTCTGGGCCAAGGTGGCGCTGTTCGCGGCGATCGGCCTGATCTCCATCCTGCCGACCCTGACCTTCCTCCGCTGGTCGCGGGCGGCGAAGGCGGACCCGGACTTCCAGCCCCTGCCCCGCGAGCGGATGGGCGCGACGCTGTGGGTGCGGATCGAGGTCGGCCTGCTGATCCTGCTGGCCGTTCTGGCGGCGACCATGGCGCGCTGGCCGTTGTCGTAATGCAGCGGGCTGGCGGGGGGGCCTGACCGAAACTTCACTTGCCGGGACCGCGGTTAACGGCGAAGGCTTCCCCTCAGGAGAGAACG
>CAMCIP010000099.1 GCA_945874855.1 Brevundimonas vancanneytii | reverse complement strand
CCGAAATTGGCGATCTGGGCTTTCAGGATGGCCGAGATTTCAGCGGCGCGGATGTCCATGTCGGGCTCTCTGTTCTTCGTCTTCGATGGGGCGGACGGCGGGGCCCGCTGCATTTCTGGTGTCTGCGCGCGCCTAGGCGCGCTTGAGGGCGAACTTCATCTGGTCGAGCTTGGTCTTGAGCGAGGCGTCGAACAGCTTCGATCCGACCTTGATCTTCAGCCCGCCGAGGATCGAGGGATCGACGCGGGCGGTGACTTCCGGGTCCTTGCCCAGGGCCGTGCGCAGCGCCTTGAGAATGGCAGCCGTCTGGGCCGCGTTCAGCGGCGACGCGGACACCACCTCGGCCGAGACGGCCCCGGTCCGGATCGCATACAGGCGCTCGAACCCGGCGGAGACCGCCATGAGATCGCGGGCGCGGCCGTTCTGGGCCAGCAGGCCGAGGAAGTTGCGGGTGGTGCGGTTGAAGCCGGCCTTGTCGGCGATGGCCAGCAGGCCGCGCGCCTGATCCCCGGCCTTGAGCACCGGCGAGCTCAGCAGGCGGCGCAGGTCTGGGCTTTCGCCCTGGGCGGCGCGCAGGGACTTCAGGTCGGCGCGCACAGCGTCGATCGCGCCCGTCTCGACCGCCAGGTCGAACAGGGCCTGGGCATAGCGATCGCCGACTTCGGTCGTCCTGAATTCGTCTGCCACGTATAGGTCCGCGCGGTTGTCGTTCGGGTTGCTTGACCGGCAGCGACATCGCGCCGGTCAAAGGCCTGAAATGCTTTAGGAAAGCACACCTCGGTAATGCGCGTGTGCACGACCTCAGCCTAAGCCGGGCGCCGGATAGCACCTATTGTCCCAGGGGGCAACCAAGCGGCGGGCCTGTGAGGGGACGTCGTGCCGCGGTCGCATCGACGTGCTTGATGCCGGGATGGCCCGCCGCCCGGAGACCCGACATGTTCCGCCCGCTCCCCCTCGTCCTGATCGGCCTTGCGGCGTGCTGCGTCGGCGCCGCCCGGCCCGACCCCGCGTGGGGCCAGACCGCCGGGCCGGTGCGGGTGATCAGCTACAACATCCGGTTTGATGCGCCGGACGATGACCCGGCGTGGAGCGTCAGACGGCCGCACCTGACGGCCCAGATGCGATTCCTGGATCCGGACGTCCTGGGCCTGCAGGAGGCCCTGCCCCACCAGGTCGTCGAGATGGCCGCCGCCCTGTCCGATCATGACCACTATGGCGTGGGACGCGACGACGGCGCGGGCGCGGGCGAGACCACCACGGTCTTCTGGCGGCGGGCCCGGTTCGAGGCTGTCAGGACGCAAACCCTGTGGTGCTCGCCGACGCCGGACCGGCCGTCGCGGGGCTGGGACGCCGCCCTGCCACGCACCGTGACCCGGGTGATCCTGCGTGAGCGGACCACGGGCGACCTGCTGGACGTGCGCAACACCCATTTCGACCATGTCGGGGCCGAGGCCCGCCTGGGCTGCGCCGAAATGATCGCGGGCCTGTCGCCCGCCACGATCGACGGCCGCGCGGCACGTGTGGTGGTGATGGGCGACTTCAACACGGGGCCCGACAGCGAGCCCTACCACGCCCTGATCGCCTCGGGCCTGAGCGATGCGCGCGCCGTGAGCCCGGTCGTCTTCGGCCCGACCGGCACCTACAACGGCTTCGAGGCGGCGCGGGGACAGGGCGCGGCGGCCATCGACCACCTCTTCGTCGGAACCGGTCTGGGGGTGGCGCGCTTCGCCGTCCTGACCGATTCGATCGGCGGGAAGGTCATTTCCGACCATTTCCCCGTGGTCGCCGACCTCGTCCTTGATCCCGACGGCGACCGCCGTTAGCGCTGGGGCCTCATCCTCCCGGACCCGATCCCATGCTCGACAGCATTACGCCGCTTCTTTCCGATCCCGCCGCCTGGGCCGCCCTGGTCACCCTGATCGTGATGGAGGTGGTGCTCGGGATCGACAATCTGATCTTCATCTCGATCCTGTCGAACAAACTGCCCGAGGCCCAGCGCCAGAGCGTGCGGCGGCTGGGCATCGGCCTGGCCCTGATCATGCGCCTGGCCCTGCTGTCGATCATCGCCTGGCTGGTCGGCCTGACCGCGCCGGTCTTCGACCTGGGGATCGTCGGTCCCATGGGAGAACACGGCGAGCCGGCGTTCGAGACCCAGTTCAGCTGGAAGGACCTGATCCTGATCGCGGGCGGCCTGTTCCTGGTCTGGAAGGCGACGAAGGAGATCCACCACACCGTCGATCCCGTTCCGTCGAACCACGACGTGCTCGACAAGAAGTCGCTGGCCATCACCAATGCGGGCGCGGCGATTTTCCAGATCATCCTGCTGGACCTGGTCTTCTCGGTCGATTCGATCCTGACGGCCGTCGGCATGACCGACCATCTGCCGATCATGGTGGTGGCGGTGCTGGTGGCCGTGGGCGTCATGCTGGTGGCGGCCGATCCGCTGGCCAATTTCATCAACGAGAACCCGACCGTGGTCATGCTGGCCCTCGGCTTCCTGCTGATGATCGGCATGGTGCTGATCGCCGACGGCTTCGGCGTGCATGTGCCCAAGGGCTATATCTACGCCGCCATGGGCTTCTCGGCCCTGGTCGAGGGCCTGAACATGCTCAGCCGCAAGCGCAAGGCGGCCGTGCCGGACGGGGCGGCAGGCGGGCACTGAGGCGCGCGGCGGCGCAGGAAAAAGGGCCCTCTCCGCAAGGAGCGGGGCCTTCTTCGTTCGGGCCGGGTCCTAACGGCCGTAGGCGGGCGGCCAGGCACCTTCGCCGCCGGTGCGGTAGCGGTCGCGCAGCAGCAGGCCGCGGCTGGTCAGGGGCTGATCCACGCCGCGCACGAAGACGGCGACGGGCTGGCTGAGCGGCTCCAGCGGATCGCCGGACCAGACCACCAGATCGGCCTCGGCCCCCGCCGCCAGCGTGCCGAACCGGTCGCCGAAGCCGAAGATGCGGGCCGGATTGGTGGTGATGGCCGCGATCGCGGCCGCATGGGGCAGGCCGTGGGACACGGCGTTGCCGGCGTTGTAGCGGGTCTCGCGGGCCCGATGGTTGGACCCTTCGTTGCCCTTGATCGCGATGACCACGCCGGCGGCGTGCAGGGCCGCGGCGTTCTGCATGCGGGCGCCGCGGCGCTCGAGGCTGCCGGGCAGGTTGGAGACCGGATTGACCAGCACCGGCACCTTCGCCGCCGCGATCTGGTCGGCGACCATCCAGCCCTCCTCGGCGCCGTCGAGGATGATGCGGATGTTCTCCTCGTCGGCCAGACGCAGCACCATCAGGATGTCCGAGGCCCGATGCACGGTAACGATCAGGGGCATGCGCCCCTCGGCCACCGGGATCAGGGCCTCCAGGTCGGCGCGCGACAGCGACAGGTCGCGCAGGCCCCCGCGCTCATAGGCCCCGCGGTTGCGGGCATAGAGGCGGACCTCGGCCAGGGTCTCGCGGAAGAGGGTGTACTCCGCGCCGCGCGCGCCGCCGGCCACGCCGGCCCCCGCGTCGCCGAAGGGGGCGACCATGGCCACCCGCGGCTGGACCAGGATGTCGGTCCCCTGCCCCAGATGGATCACCGCCGCCTGACCCGCGAACAGGCCGGGGGTGTGAAAGCCCCCCTCGCCGGCCCCGGCGGTGTCTTCCTCATGATAGTGGCCGCCCGAGGAGCCGGGGTGGTTGGGCACCACCACGGCGCGGGTCACGCCGCCGAGACGGGCCACCGGCAGGGTGATCGACCAGGGGTCCAGCCCCCAGGAGACGTCGAAGGCCGCACTGAGGGTGTTGGACGCATTGCTCAGGTCATTGCCGACGGACGACACCTCGGATCCGCCGAGACCGGAGTCCACGGCCACGATGCCCGGCGTCACCACCTTGCCGGCGGCGTCGATCACCCGGGCCCCCGCGGGGGCGGCGCCCGTGCCGACCGAGACGATCCGGCCGTCGCGCATGACGACGGTGCCGTTCGGGATCACGGTGGTGCCGGTGTGGACCTGACCGCCGACGACGGCGACCAGATCCTGGGCGAGGGCGGGGCCGGCCACGGCCATGGCGGCGGCGGCCATCAGAAGGGTACGACGGATCATCAGCGGGCTCCCTGGCGGACGCCGGCGGCCGTCTGGCCGTACCCGGGCTGGCCCAGTTCAAAATCGGACAGCGGCTGATAGGCCGGGTCGGCGCGGTCAAAGGTCAGGGCCCCGTCGACATAGACCTGATCGGCGCGGGCGTAGACGCTGAAGGGATTGGCGCTCCAGATCACGACGTCGGCGCGCTTGCCGGCCTCCAGCGAGCCCGTCTCGTCGTCGATGCCGATGGCACGGGCGGCGTTCAGGGTGATCCAGCCGAGCGCATGCTCCTCGCTGATGGTCATGCCCGCGCGGCGACCGGCGGCGACGGCGGCGGCGGCCTCCTGGTTCAGGCGCTGGGTCAGTTCGGCGTCGTCGGAGTGGACCACGGCGCAGGAGCCCTCGGGCGCGTCGACCAGGGCGACGTTCTCCTCGATCCCGTCCAGGCTCTCCATCTTGAAGCCCCACCAGCCGGTCCACATGGCCGCGCAGATGCCTTCGCGGGCCAGCAGGGGCGCGACCTTGTAGGCCTCGGTGGCGTGGTGGAAGGTGGTGATGCGATAGCCGAACTCGCGCGACATATCGATCATCAGGGCCATTTCGTCGCCGCGGTAGCAGTGGTTCTGGATCAGGATCGACCCGTCCAGCACCCCCACCAGGGTCTCCATCTGCAGGTTGCGGGTCGGGGGCGTGCCCTCGCCCGTCTCGCGCCACTTGTCCCACTTGTCCTTGTAGTCGCGGGCCGCGATGAAGGCGGCGCGATAGCCGGCCATATTGCCCATGCCGGTGGCGGGCGAGCTGTTGCGGCCGCCATAGACGCGCGAGGGGTTCTCGCCGCAGGCCATCTTGACCGTATAGGGGGCGCCCGGGAACTTCATGCCCTGCATGGTCACCGAGGGCACGTTGCGCAGGGTCACGCCGCGGCCGCCGAACAGATTGGCGGATCCGGGCAGGATGTGCAGCGTGGTCACCCCGCCGGCGCGGGCGGTGTTGAAGCCGGGATCCTGGGGCCAGACCGAATGCTCGGCCCAGACCTGGGCCGTGTTGGGGTTGGTCGCCTCATTGCCGTCGCTCATGCCCGTCACGCCCGGCGACGGATAGACGCCAAGGTGGGAGTGAACGTCGATGATGCCGGGCGTGACGAAGCGGCCGCGCGCGTCCACCACGCGGTGGCCGGCGGGCACGGGGGTGGAGGCCCCGCCGACCGCGGTCACCTTGCCGTCGGTCAGGATGACCACGCCGTTCTCGATGCGGCCGCCGGCGCCGTCCATGACGGTGCCGCCGACGATGGCCAGGTTCTCGCGCGGGAGGCCGCGATAGGTCGAGGGATAGGGGTCGGCGACCGTGGCCGGGTCCAGGCCCTGGGCCAGGGCCTTGCGCTCACGCGGGGTCTCGGCGGCCTCGCCGGGGTCGGAGCCGCCGCCGGTCGTGGCGCAGGCGGATACGGCCAGGGCGGCGCAGGCCAGCGCGGCCAGGCTCGCGCCCCTCAAGGAACTGGACTTCATGCGGCTTGCCCCCGTCGACGTCGACCCTGCCGGTCGAAGGGGGGGATTACAAGAGTGTCCGGACCCGGACGTCAAAGCCCGATTTCATTACAAGTCGGTAAGGCGACGAACGACGTCCTCGGCGGCGACGCCGCGCATCCTCATCCGCTTCAGTCGACCGCGCCCCCCGCACTCCAGAGTCACCGCCGAAGGTGGAAGTCCGAGCCGACCGGCGAGGAGGTCGATCAGCGCGGCGTTCGCCGCCCCCTCGACCGGACGCGCCCGCACACGCACCTTCAGGATCCGCCGCCCGGCCCCATCCTCATCCCAGCCGTCCACCCCGTCCCGCGCGGCACCGGGCTTGAGCCTCACCGCGAGGACGCAGTCCACCTCAGCCCAGCGCCTTCATCAGCTCCGGCACGATGGTCTTGTAGTCGCCGACGATGCCGTAGTCGGCGACCTGGAAGATCGGGGCGTCGGCGTCCTTGTTGATGGCGACGATGATCTTGGAGTCCTTCATCCCGGCGAGGTGCTGGATGGCGCCCGAGATGCCGATGGCGATGTACAGGGCCGGGGCGACCACCTTGCCGGTCTGGCCGACCTGGTAGTCGTTGGGGGCATAGCCGGCGTCGACAGCCGCGCGCGAGGCGCCGACGGCGGCGCCCAGCCGGTCGGCCAGCGGGTCCATGACGGCCTGGAACTCTTCCGCCGAGCCCATGGCGCGACCGCCGGAGACCACGATCTTCGCGGCACCCAGGTCGGGCCGGTCGGACTTGACCATCTCGTCGGAGACGAAGGCGGTCTTCGGCGCGGAGCCGCCCGACAGGGTCTCGACCGGGGCCGAGCCGCCCTCGCCCGCCGCCGCGAAGGCGGTGGGGCGCACGGTGATGACTTTCTTGCCGTCCGAGCTCCGGATCGTCTCCAGCGCATTGCCCGCATAGATGGGACGCACGAAGGTGTCGGGGGCGACCACTTCGACGATTTCGGAGATCGGGGCGACGTCCAGCTTCGCGGCGATCCGGGGGGCGTAGTTCTTGCCGTCGGTCGTGGCCGGGGCGAGGATCGCGTCATAGCCGCCGGCCAGCGGCAGGACGGTCGCCTCCACGGCTTCCGCCAGGGTCTTGCCCAGTTCGGCGCTCTCGGCCAGCAGCACCTTGCGCACGCCCGCGATCTTCGCAGCGGCGTCGGCGGCGGCCCGGGCGGCGTCGCCCACCACCAGGACGTCGACGTCGGAGGACAGGGCCAGGGCGGCGGTCACGGTCTTGTGGGTCGTGTCGCGCACGACCGCGCCGTCGTGATCGGCGATGACGAGGACGGCCATCTTACAGCGCTCCTGCGGTTTTCAGCTTGGCGACGAGTTCGGCGGCGTCGGCCACCTTGATGCCGGCGGTGCGCTTGGGCGGTTCGGTGACCCTGACCACCGTCAGGCGCGGCGCGACGTCGACGGCGAAGTCGGCGACCGTCTTCATGGCGATCTCCTTCTTCTTGGCCTTCATGATGTTGGGCAGGGAGGCATAGCGCGGCGTGTTCAGGCGCAGGTCCACGGTGACCACGGCCGGCAGCTGGGCCGCGATGGTCTGCAGGCCGCCGTCGACCTCACGCGTGACCACGGCCTTGCCGTCCTTGATCTCGACCTTCGAGGCGAAGGTGGCCTGGGGCCAGTCCAGCAGGGCGGCCAGCATCTGGCCCACGGCATTGTTGTCGCCGTCGATGGCCTGTTTGCCCATGAGGACCAGGTCGGGCTTTTCCGCCTCGACCACGGCCTTGAGCAGTTTGGCCACGGCCAGGGGCTCCAGATCCGTCTCGGACTGGATCAGGATGCCGCGGTCGGCGCCGATGGCCAGGGCGTTGCGGATCGTCTCCTGGGCCTGGACCGGACCGATGGAGACGGCGACGATCTCGGTCGCCGAACCGGCGGCATGGCCGCCCTTGCCCTCGGCCATGCGCACGGCCTCCTCGACGGCGATCTCGTCGAAGGGGTTCATGCTCATCTTGACGTTGGCGAGATCGACGCCGGTCTGGTCCGCCTTGACGCGAGCCTTGACGTTGTAGTCGATCACCCGTTTGACGGGGACGAGAACCTTCATGGGCATATCCATGGAAAAGCCGAATTGCGGGCCGACCGATTGGACCGCGAGACCCGACCTGTCAACGTGACCAAGGGTCAAGCCGAACCTGCGCCGGAGCCGACATGCATCGCCTGCTGACCTTCAAACGCCTGAGCGTCATCTTCCTGGGCCTGTTCGCCCTCTCGGTTGCGGGGGTCTTTGCCTATGAGGCCCTGGTCCGGGCGCCGGGCGAGCGGTGCGAGGCGGCCGGCAAGTGGTGGGACAAGGAGGGCCGGGAGTGCGCCCAGCCCATCTCGATCGCCGAGATCACCGGCCGGCCCAACGGCGTCAGCCGCGCCGAGGCCTCCAACGCCAAGAACCGCGAACTGATCTCCATCGAGCGCCAGCTGGCCGCCAACGAGAAGGCCATCGTCGCCGACGCCGACCGCCAGCGCGCGGCGCTGGCCGCGGAAGAGGCG
>CAMCIP010000098.1 GCA_945874855.1 Brevundimonas vancanneytii | reverse complement strand
AGGGCAAGACGGTCAAGGCGGCCGAGGGCGACCAGGTCACGATCGACTTCATCGGCAAGGTCGACGGAGAGGTGTTCGAGGGCGGCTCGATGAACGACGCCGATCTGGTGATCGGCTCCAACCGCTTCATCCCCGGCTTCGAAGAGCAGCTGAAGGGCGTCAAGGTCGGCGACGAGAAGACCCTGAACGTCACCTTCCCCGCCGACTACGGCGCGGCCCACCTCGCCGGCAAGGCCGCCACCTTCGACGTGACGGTCAAGGCCATCAAGGCCGAGGCCGACACCGAGATCGACGACGCCTTCGCCTCGCGCCTCGGTCTGGAGTCGCTGGACAAGCTGAAGGAGCTGATGCGCGGCAATCTGAACCAGCAGTATTCAGCCGCCGCCCGCTTCAAGCTGAAGCGCGCCCTGCTCGACCAGCTGGACGGGACCCACAGCTTCGATCTGCCGCCCAAGATGGTCGAGGCCGAGTTCGACGGCATCTGGCGTCAGGTCGAGGCGGACAAGGATGCCGGCCGCCTGGACGCCGAGGATGCCGCCAAGACCGAGGACGAACTCAAGGCCGAGTACCGCAGGATCGCCGAGCGCCGCGTGCGTCTGGGCCTGGTGCTGGCCGAGATCGGCCGCGCCAACAACGTCCAGGTCACCGACCAGGAGCTGAACCAGGCCCTGATGGCCGAGGCCCGCAACTATCCCGGCCAGGAGCGCGAAGTGCTGGAGTTCTATCGCAAGAACCCCAACGCCGCCGCCCAGATGCGCGCGCCTGTCTATGAGGAGAAGGTCTGCGAGCTGATCTTCGGCCAGGCCGAGGTCACGGATGCGCGGATCAGCAAGGAAGACCTGCTGAAGGACGACGAGGCGCTCTGACTCGCCTGAAGGGCTTTCCAGCCCCGGTTGCCTGAGGCAAGGTTCGGTCCGGCCCATTCGGGGCGTCGCCTCGGAGACCCTCCATGCTCGCCGCCCTCATGTCTCTGGCCCTGATCGCGGCCGCCCCTCAGGATCCGCCGGTCCAGGACCCTGCGCCGCAGGACCCGCCGGTCACACGTGTGGACGACATCATCGTCGATGGTCGCCCCCTGCGAGCGGTAGCTGAGGAGTTCGTGGCCGAGGTGGGAGAAGCGCCGCGCGGCCGCGGCCTGGCGCGCTGGTACCAGCGCCTCTGCGTGGGCGTGGTCAATCTTCGGCCCGATGTGGCGCAACCGCTCGTGGACCATATCTCCGCCGTGGCCCAGGAGTTGGGCGTGGAGCCGGGCGATCCCGGGTGCCGGCCCAATGTGATTGTGGTCTTCACGGAGGATCCGTCCGGCGTGGCTGCCGCCATGATCGAAGCGGACCCGAGGGGGTTTCGTCTCGGATCGCGCAGCTTCCATCTCGACTCCGGATATCGGCGGGACTTCGTCGCCTCGGATGCGCCGGTGCGATGGTGGCATTCCAGCGTGCCAGTGAATTCCGAGAACGGCCAGCGGGCGGCGCGGCTTCCGGGCGACGTCGACGCTGACGGCAATCCTGCCGCTCCCTATATCTTTACGGCTTCGGCCTCGCGCCTGAACAGCCAGATCCGCGATGACCTTGCCCGGGTTTTCGTCATCGTCGATGTCACGCGCATCGGTGATGTTTCGCCCCAGCAACTGGGCGACTACCTCGCCTTTATCGCTCTTGCGCAGATCGATCCGGAGGGAGACACCTCGCGCCAGTCCAGCGTGCTGAACGCCTTCGAAGACCCCGCGTCCAGCCCCGGCTTCAGCGACTGGGACCTCGCCTATCTTCGCGGGCTGTACCGGCCCGGCGCGCCGCGGCGGACGGATCGCCGCGCGGTGGCCGGATCGATCGTGTCCGAGATCGCCCGCACCATCCGCGCGGGACAGGCCGAAGCCCGATAGAGGCACACGAGTTAGTGAACGACATTCCTTCTAGATTGACAGCTGAGGCGTCTGGAATCATCGTCGTTGTGCACTTTAACCGGGAGGGTGCGATGCTGAAGTCCGTATTTGTGGCGGTGTGTGCTTTGATGTTTTGCGCGGGGAGCGCGCAATCAGCTGGGCAGGCGTCTGATTATACTACGAGGCTTGGTCAGTGCCAGAGCGCGGAGACGGATTGTCCAGCATACTATCAGTGCCTGGTTAACTGCCCGTTCAAATACACTGATCCCGCAGCTTGCGAGTTCATCTGCCAAGATGAGGTGTGCTAGGTCGAACCAGAGTGTCTTGCGCGCGTCCAGGTTGGAGCGGTTGCCGATCGCGTGCGATTTTCGCCGCGCTCGCTCTGGCTGCGTTGCAAGCGCCGGGCTTTGCGGTGGCTCAGGACGCGCCGGCGGGTGCTGAGACTGGTCACGTCCAAGTTGGCGACCAGGACCCGGACACGACCCGCGTCGAGGACATCGTGGTCGTTGGCGTTCGCGACCGAGAGGCAGCGGCAACCTATGTGAGCCGGGTCGCCGCGCCCGTCGCTGATCGAGGCGTGGCGACCTGGGCCAAGCCTGTCTGCGTCGGGGTCGCGAATATCGAGGCGGGTGCCGCGCAACTGATGGCTGATCGGATATCGGACTGGGCTGCCTACGTGGGCTTGGAGATCGGACCGCCGGGTTGTGAGCCGAACGTGTTTGTCGTCTTCGCCGCCGATGCCGATAGGGCTGCCCAGGATCTCGTCGCGGCGAGGCCCCGCCAGTTCGCGACGGGCGTTTCGGGGGCCGATCTCGGGTCGAGAGCCCTGGAGCGGTTTCAGTCGTCCAGCCGACCTGTCCGGTGGTGGCACGTCAGCCTGCCGACCGATCCTGGGACCAGCGAACCCATCCGGCGCCTGCCTGGTGTGCCGCCGGTGGATTGGCGCGGACGACGACTTTCCCGGCTGTCGGACTTCGGTATCAACCAGACACGAGTTACATCTTCCCGCCTGACGCAAGATCTTCGTGACGATCTCCAGCGCGTGGTCGTCGTGGTGGATGCCCGAGCTCTGGACGTGGCGACCTTTGGTCAGATTGCGGACTATGTGGCTTTGGTGGCGCTCGTACAGGTAAACCCCGAACTCGATCCTGTCGGGCTCGACTCCGTCCTGAGCCTGTTTTCTGACCCCGCGAGAGCGCCGTTGGCGATGACGGGTTGGGATCGGGCCTATCTGCGCAGCGTCTATGCCGCAGAACAGACATCGAGAAATCCGGCGACGAACACCGGCGAGTTGGCCCGGCTGATGGTCGCGCGGCTGCAAGCGGAACAGGATGAACTGCCAGAGCCGTAAGCTCAGTCTCAGATGTCGACCCCGCCTTGCACCCGGCCCTTCGGGACGCGATATCGTAGGTCCTCCACGGCGCGCGGCCGAGTCGCGCCTCCCCGCATCCCGAGAAGGCCCCGAATGCGCGATCCGATCGACCTGATGAACATGAACCTTGTCCCCATGGTGGTGGAGCAATCCAGCCGGGGCGAGCGCGCCTTCGACATCTTCTCGCGCCTGCTGCGCGAGCGGATCATCTTCCTGACCGGGCCCTTCGAGGACGGTATGGCCTCGCTGATCTGCGCCCAGCTGCTGTTCCTGGAATCGGAAAACCCGAAAAAGGAAATCAGCATGTACATCAACAGCCCGGGCGGACAGGTGTCCTCGGCGCTCGCGATCTACGACACCATGCAGTACATCAAGTCGCCGGTCTCGACCGTGGTCATGGGCATGGCCGCCTCGGCCGGGTCGCTGATCCTGACGGCCGGCGCCGCGGGCCAGCGGGTCGCCCTGCCGAACGCGCGGATCATGGTGCACCAGCCCTCGGGCGGGTTCCGCGGCCAGGCCTCGGACATCGAGCGTCATGCCGAGGACATCCGTTACACCAAGCGCCGTCTCAACGAGATCTACGTCGCCCACACCGGCCGCACCTATGAAGAGGTCGAGAAGACGCTGGACCGTGACCACTTCATGTCCGCCGAGGAAGCGAGGGCCTGGGGCATCGTCGACCACGTCTACGACCGCCGGGAACAGGCCGAGGGCGACGGCGTCAAAACCGTCTGACGCGGTCGATAGTTTCAACCGAAACTCGAGACTTGACAGCATTGAAAGGGGGGGGGCGCGTTAACCCCTCCGGCAACTGTGCCGGTTCACAAAGCTTGGAGCGTTATAATGCGTGGCAAGTTGGCGGTGCTCGCGTTTGCGTTGGTTTCGGCTGTGGGGAGCCCAGTTATGGCGTCCAATCCCTGTTACGAAGAGTGCATGGTCAACTGTGCTCGCCTCGGTTTCAACGGTTTCGTGTGTGAAGGCATCTGCTTCGATACCATTTGCGTCGTAACCGGCGGGCCCGTGTCGGGTACGTGATTTCTGCCCAAGGGGAGGCGGTCTTTGCGCCTCCCCTTGGGTAACAGGATTGAGGAGCTTTCTGATGAAAATCAGCCCCATGGCTCCCATGCTTTTTGCCTGTTTGGTTCCGGGCACTGCAGTAGCTCAGGAACTCGCGACCGAGACCCGGGTCGAGGATGTCGTCGTGGTCGGCGATACGCAGCGTGCTGCACGCGCCTTCGTGGATGAGGTGGGCAGGGCGCCCGCCGGGGCGCGACTGGCCCGCTGGAACGCGGCGCCTTGCGTCGGTGTGCTGGGACTGCGCTCCGACGCGGCCCAACCGATCAATGACCGGGTCGCCGACGTTGCCCTGGCCCTTGGCGTCGAGGTTGGAGAGCCGGGGTGCCTGCCGAACGTCATCGTCATTTTCTCGAGCGAAGCGGATGAAACGGCGGAGGCCCTCGTTCGACGGGACCGGGATCGGTTCCGACCGGGCATCGGCAACAGCAATGCCGGCCTCGCGGCCTTGGACCGGTTCCGTACAAGTGACGCCCCCGTCAGGTGGTGGCACACCTCCGCACCGGTCTTCGCTGACAGCGGCGAGTTGGCCGTACGCTACCGGGGCGGCACACCGCCGGGAGCCGACGCGCTCGCAAGGGGCGGCGCAGCGTCGGACTCGGCGATACGAGGTGCCAGCCGCCTTCGCAGTGGGGTTCGCCATGATCTCAACTCCATCACGATCATCGTTGACATGGAACGCGTCGAGGGCGTCGCCTGGCCGGCGCTGATCGATTACCTGACCATGATCGCCATGGCGCAGATCGATCCCGAGGCCGACATGAGCGGCCGGGACACCATCCTGAACCTGTTCGGCGACGACGAGGTCGTCCTGGGCCTGACGGCGTGGGACGAGGCCTACCTCACGGGCCTGTATTCTGCGGATCAGGACAGCCCAACGGCCCGTGCTCAGGAGGGGGAGATCGTGCGCAGGATGCAGGACGGGAGGCGCGACGCCGCAGCCGACGGCGACTGACTGCAGACCTCGTGCTATCGTTCGACGATGCATCACACGCGAGACACCAGCGGCGCCGTCGAGGTCGAGGGCGAGACCTATGACTGGGAAATCCGGCGTCAGCCGCAGCCGAAGGCGGGCGGCAAGTGGGACGGCATGGCGATCACCCTGAGGCTGCAGGGCTTTCAGCGTGAGGCGATCGTGCAGTTTCCCATGCCGATGCACGCCAACGGACGCCCCTTCATGGAAAAGCAGCGCATCAACGTCGACGCCGTGCGCAGGGCGGTGACGTCCGTGACCGAGGCAGGCTGGGACCCGACCTCCCGCGGAAAGCCCATGGTCTTCGACGTGGACGCCGACGGCGGCTGAGTCCCGAGAGGCTCCGAGGCCTGCCACCGCGCCGCACTTGACGCGCCAGCCGCCGCTGCGCCCTATGCGGGAGCAGGAGGCTCCCATGCGCGCCATGACCACCACGCTCATCGCTGCGGCTTCCGCGCTTTTCCTGTTCGCGGGACCTGTGCAGGCCCAGGACACGGAAGGCGAGATCTATCGCGTCGAAGAGGTCGTGGTGGAAGGTCGGCGTCTCGACGAGGCGGCGCGCGCCTACATCTCGGCGGCCGCCAATCCCGTGCCCGGTCGCGGCCCCGCCCGCTGGGACCAGGCCATCTGCGTGGCCGCCGCGAACTTCGATCCGGCGGTGGGCCAGTATCTGGTCGACCGGGTGTCGGATGTGGCGCGCGAGATTGGCCTGCGCGCGCATGAACCAGACTGCCATCCGTCGGTGGTGATTATCGGCACGGTGGACGGTGCCGAGTTCACCCGCCAGTTCGTCGGTCGCCGTCCCAAGCTGTTCGTTGTCGGGGGCAGCGGCATGGACCAGGGCCTGTCAGCCTTGGAACGCTTTCAGGACTCCGACGCCGCCGTCCGCTGGTGGCACGTCAGCGTCCCCGTGGACGACGAGACAGGCCGGATCGCCGTGCGCCTTCCCGGCCTTCAGGTCACGTCACCCGGCGATGCTGGGGGGCGCGACACCGAGTTGATGGCGCCGATCGTGCGACGCAACTTTGCCTCACGCCTGCGCGAGCCGCATCTCGATGTGATGAAGCGCTCCTTTGTCATCGTCGACGTTGATCGTCTGCAAGGGGTCACGCTGGAACAGCTGGCCGACTACATCGCCTTCGTTGCGCTCGCCCAGGTCGATCCGGAGGCCGACCTGTCCCGCTTTGACTCGATCCTGAACCTGTTTCAGCCGGGCGGCCGGGACACGACCGGCCTCTCGCCCTGGGACCGGGCCTATCTGGACGGCCTCTACGACATGCGCACGGGCTTCGTTGGCCGCGGGGCCCAGACGCGGGCCCTCGCCCGGTCCATCCTGGACGCCTATACGGCCCAGGTCCCGGTGGACTGATCCTGGACGAAGCCGCGACTCAGGCTGGCGGACGCCCGTTGAAGACCCGAAAGCCCTTCACCTCGGCGATTTCCAGCATCTCGCGGTCGCCGGAGGTGTCGCCGTAGGCGGCGGCCAGTCGGACGTCCTGTCCAAAGGCGGTTCGCAACCGACGCACCTTTTCCTCGCCGCGACAATTCTCGTGTTCGAGGGCCCCTGAGACCCGATCCTCGGCATCGAAGGCGAGCCGGGTGCCCAGCAGCAGGTCAGCCCCCAGACGTCGGGCGAAGGGGGCTACCGTTGTTTCCGGACTCGCCGTCACGATCACGCGAACCGCCCCACGTCGGCCCCAGTCGTGCCAGGTCCGCAGGGCGTCGGGCCGCATGAAACGGTCCCAGACCTGCGCCGCGAAGGCCTCGGCCTCTGCTTCCAGCCTTGTCCGTGGCACGCTCCGGAGGAACTCCCTGACGGAAGCGGCCTTCAGCCGACCCCGGTCGCGGTCGCGGGCATAGGCGGCGATGGCCGGCGACAACCGAATCAGCCCCGCGGCCCAGCCCCCTCGTCCGGCCCGGTCCCGCAGAAAGGCGGTGAAACTGTCGCGCACCGTCAGGGTGCCGTCGAAGTCGAAGGCCGCGACAGGGCGTCCCTCTGCCCACTGGCGCGGGTCGGGCTCAGTCCCCATGTCTGAAATCCGCCACTGTGGCGCCCGATGCACAGACGGCGCTCCAACCCGCCGGGTCGCAGCCCCTGGCGGGGTTGTCGCCGGCGGCGGGATGGGTGATTGTCATTTTTTGAAGACCTTCGCGTCCATCATCGGGACTCAAACGCGGGGGAAGCGCGCCGAGGTCCATCGCGGGCCGCGCGCGAAAGTGAGAAGGGTCGATGACCAAAGCTGCCGGAACGGACGCCAAAAGCACCCTCTACTGCTCCTTCTGCGGAAAGAGCCAGCATGAGGTGCGCAAGCTCATCGCGGGCCCGACCGTGTTCATCTGCGACGAATGCGTCGAGCTGTGCATGGACATCATCCGTGAGGAGCACAAGATCGGCTTCGTCAAGGCCAAGGACGGTGTCCCCACCCCCAAGGAGATCCGTGAGGTTCTCGACGACTATGTGATCGGCCAGAGCCACGCCAAGAAGGTGCTCAGCGTTGCCGTCCACAACCACTACAAGCGTCTGAACCACGCCACGAAGAACAACGACGTCGAGCTGGCCAAGTCCAACATCATGCTGATCGGGCCGACCGGCTCGGGCAAGACCCTGCTGGCCCAGACCCTGGCGCGGATCATCGACGTGCCCTTCACCATGGCCGACGCCACGACCCTGACCGAAGCCGGCTATGTGGGCGAGGACGTCGAGAACATCATCCTGAAGCTGCTGCAGGCGTCCGACTACAACGTCGAGCGGGCCCAGCGCGGCATCGTCTACATCGACGAGATCGACAAGATTTCACGCAAGTCGGACAACCCCTCGATCACCCGCGATGTGAGCGGGGA
>CAMCIP010000097.1 GCA_945874855.1 Brevundimonas vancanneytii | reverse complement strand
GCGAAACTGCTGATCGACGCCGGCAAGGCGGACGAGGCGCTGGCGACCTTCGAGGCGCTGCAGAAGCCGGTGCTGCTGGAGACCGGCTATGGTCCCTCGGGCCTGCCGCACATGGGCACCTTCGGCGAGGTGGCGCGCACCACCATGGTGCGCAACGCCTTCCGCGCCCTGACGGGTGAGCACTGGCCGACGCGGCTGGTGGCGTTTTCGGACGACATGGACGGGCTGCGCAAGGTTCCGGACGGGGTGCCGAACGCGGAGATGCTGCGCGAGGACCTGCACCTGCCGCTGACCCGGGTGCGCGATCCGTTCGGGACGCACGACAGCTTCGGGGCGCACAACAATGCCCGGCTGCGGGCGTTTCTGGACGGGTTCGGCTTCGACTATGAGTTCATGTCGTCGACGGAGACCTATCGCTCCGGCCGGTTCGACGCGGTGCTGCTGACCCTGCTGGAGCGGTTCGACGCCGTGCAGGCGATCATGCTGCCGACCCTGGGCGAGGAACGGCGGGCGACCTATTCGCCCTTCCTGCCGATCAGTCCTCTGACAGGTCACGTTTTGCAGGTGCCGACGCTGGAGCGGAACGTGGCCAAGGGCACGATCGTTTTCGACGACCCGGCCGGCGGGCGGACCGAGGTTCCGGTCACCGGCGGCCATGTGAAGCTGCAGTGGAAGCCGGACTGGGCCATGCGCTGGACCGCGCTGGACGTCGACTATGAGATGTCGGGCAAGGACCTGATCGAGAGCGTGCGCGAGTCGTCCAAGGTCTGCCGCGCCCTCGGCGGGGTGCCGCCGGAGGGCTTCAACTATGAGCTCTTCCTCGACGTCGAGGGCAAGAAGATCTCCAAGTCCAAGGGCAATGGCCTGACCATGGACGAATGGCTGCGCTACGGCACGCCGGAGTCCCTGAGCTGGTACATGTTCCAGTCGCCGAAGTCGGCCAAGAGCCTGCACTTCAACGTCATTCCGCGGGCGATCGACGACTATCTGGGCTTCATCGACCAGTATCCGGCGCAGGAGCCGGCAAGGCAGGTCGACAATGCCGTCTGGCACATCCACGCGGGCGATCCGCCGAAGGTGGCGTCGCCGGTGTCCTTTTCCCTGCTGCTGAACCTGGTCGGCGTGGCCAATGCGTCGAACAAGGACCAGCTGTGGGCCTATATGGCGCGGTATCTGCCGACGGCGACACCTGCCAGCGAGCCGACGCTGGACCGGCTGATGGGGCATGCGCTGAACTATTACGAGGACTTCGTGCGGCCGACGAAGGTCTTCCGCGCGCCCGACGACAAGGAGGCGGCCGCGTTGCTGGACCTGGCCAGGCGGCTGAGGGCCCTGCCGGCCGATACGGTCGACGGCGAGCTGATCCAGGGCGAGGTCTATGCCGTGGGCAAGGCGCACGGGTTCGAGCCGCTGCGGGCCTGGTTCGGGGCCTTGTACGAAGTGCTGCTGGGCGCATCCCAGGGGCCGCGGTTCGGCTCGTTCGCGGCCATCTATGGCCTGACGCCGACCATCGCGCTGATCGAGGCGGGCGCGAGGGGCGAGCTGGCGGCGGGAAGCTGAAGGCGAGGGTGAACCGTCGGGCCCCCTGGCTCCCAGGGCCTACTGGCTGACCCAGAGGATGCGGCTGATCCAGTCGATCTCGCGGCGCGCCAGCTTGCGGTCGGGATGGTCGGGGTTGATCGAGCGCAGGGTGACGGCGGACGGCGTCAGGGCCGCCAGTTCCTTGGCAAGGGTCTCGCCCGACAGGGTGCGCACCACGACGCGGTCGCCGCGGCGCGGCTCAGGCCCGTCGCGGTCGACGATGACCTGGTCGCCCGGCCGGTACAGGGGAACCATGGAATCGCCGACGATCTCGAGGCTGAACAGGCTGCGGCCCGGCCGGGGCAGGTCGGTCCAGCTCCAGCCGTCGCCGGTGGGCAGGCCGGCGTCGTCAAAAAAGCCGTCGAGGCCCGCCTGGGCCATGCCCAGGACCGGCAGGGCGGGGCGGGGGCCGGGATCGTCGGCCAGGGCGGCGAACTCGGCCAGCGAGGTGCCGGTCACCTCGAGGATGCGGGTCAGGCTCTCGGTCGAGGGCCAACGCGGCCGGGCCGCCTCACCCGGCCCGAGGCGTTTGGAGGGGTTGAAGGCCGTCGCATCCAGCCCCGCGCGCCGGGCCAGCCCCGAGGCGCTGAGCCCCTGACGTTCAGCCAGCCGATCGACGGCCCGCCAGATGCGGCTGTGAGACAGGGGCATGGCGCGACACCGAACGATTCGGCTGCAGCCTAGCCAGGAATATCTGCCTACTCCAGCCCGGCCGCGCGCCGCTCCTGCCAGGCCCAGAAGGTGCCGACGGCGATGGCGACCAGCAGCCCGTAAGCGGCCAGATTGATGACGAAATAATAGGCCGACACCGGCGGGCGGCGATCGATCAGCATCATGGCGTGGCTGGCGATGACGAGGAGCTGCAACGCGGTGGCCCACACGGTCCAGGCCCGGCGCGACTTCCAGACAAGGCCCCCGAGCACGCTCAGCATGGCCACGTCGACGGCCAGCATGCTCCACTGCACGCCATGGAGGTTGCCGTCGTCCTGGACGAGCATCGAGGCGACCCAACCCATGGCATAGGCGCCTGCGCCGATCTTCTCCGGTTCATCGCCCTTCAGGAAGGCGAAGGCGACCACGAGCACCGTGAATACCGCACCGACCTGGGAATACAGGGTATCCAGCATGAAAACGCCCCCAAGCCGAAGCTCGGGGGCGATCCTGCATCGAGTCTGGTGGAACCGGAATGGCCGGTCCGGAACATGACGGCGAATTCAGGCCACGCGAAGGTGGCCGGTCTTGGTGGGAGGGGTGCCGCCGACCGGGGTCTCCCAATCGTCGGGCTTGTCGACCGGACCGACGGCGTAGACGCCCCAGCCCATCTTGCGGTGGTCTTTCTGGAGTTCGGCGTGGCAGGCCACCACGGCGTCACGGGCGACGCCCAGGGCGGCGATGGCCTCCATCGCCTTGGATTGCGACACGGCCCCCGCCACCGGCGAGACCGACAGGGCGGCCCGGGCCCCGATCATGGCCTGGACCAGGGTGGTCGCCTGGGTGATGGCCAGATCGACGGCCTTTTCCGTTCCGTGCAGTTCGGCCGCGAGGCCGGAGATGACCTGAGCTTTGTCCACGACGCTTAACTCCGCATTAACTGGAATGAAGAAAGCGTTAACACGGGTCCTGCTCACGCGCTAGCTGTATTCGGGCGGAAGGGCGGCCGCCGCCGGTGCCGATCGGAGGGTCATCTTCCGGCTTGTCGACCGGCCCGACGGCAAGGACGTCGAGTCCCAGGGCCCGGGCGAGCGCCGCCAGGGTGGCGTGGGTCTGTCCGAGGTGATGGCGGGCCGAGACGAGGGCGCTGACCGCCCCTGCCGCGCCGTCGAACGCCTTCTGACCGGTCACCGCCGACAGCAGGGCTCCGGCGCGGGCGGCGGGAAGATCGGCGGCGAGGCCGGCCGTGGCGATCAGGGCGGCGTCGACGGCCGCCTCGGCCGCATAGAGGCGGGCGGCGAGCGCCTCACCCACAGATTGTCTGGACATGGGCAGTCTCCGGCCGTGACGGGAGTGTCACGCGCCAAGACAACCAGAACACGAAAACAAATGCAAGCGCAGGTTATGCAGAGAGCAGGAAGTGGGCGGTGAGGGTGGCGATGGGGTTGGCCGGGTCGTCCTGCCAGGCCTCGGCCAGGACATAGGCGACGCGGCGACCCGCCTTGCCGATGCGCGCCCGGGCATGGACGTCCTGGGGGCGGCCGGAGCGCAGATAGGCGACCGAGACATTGATCGGCTTCGGCAAACGGGCGCCAGGCCAGGTGGCCGCGACCTGGACGGTGGCGGTGATCTCCAGCAGGGCGGCGGTGGCCCCGCCATGCAGGGCGGGCAGCACGGGATTGCCGATCAGGGCCTCGGCGAAGGGCAGGGTGACGATGACGGCGCCATCCTGTTCGCGCTCGGTCAGGCCGAGGAAGCGCGCATAGGGCATGTCCAGGAGGATGCTCATGCGGTGAGCCCCCGATTGTGGCCGAGGCCGCGTCCACCGTTGGAATCGAGGATATAGGCGGCCTGGGCCGCCGCCACGGGGTCGTCGGGCGAGTCCTCGAAGGCCCAGGCGCGGACGAAGGCGATGGAGGGGGTCAGGCGGAAACACTCGGCCTCGGCCACCAGATCACGCCCCGGTTCGGCGGCGCGCATATAGTCGACCCGCAGATCCAGCGTGGCCAGAGGTCGAAAGGCATCCAGCGCCGTCCACACCGCAAGGCCGCCGACATGGTCCAGCAGTGTGGTGACCACGCCGCCGGCGAATACCCGGGTCTCGGCGTCGCCGACCAGATCCTCGCGCCACGGCACGCGCAGGCGCACCTTGCGGCCGTCCACGCCCGCAAAGGCGAAGCCGAGGGCATGGGTGTGGGCGGCGCCGGAGGCCAGTTGTGGCAGGAGGTCGATGAAGGCGGACGAGGCGGACATGGCCCGTCCTATCGCGCGCAGGCGCCGACCACCATATCCGGGGCATGCGCCCGGAAGCCCTTCTGCATCCGACCCCCCAGGGGCTGTTCTGCCCGCCGGGCGGTTTCCACATCGACCCCGTCGCGCCGGTGGACCGTGCCGTGATCACGCACGGCCACGCCGACCATGCCCGTCCGGGCCATGGAGTGGTGGTCGCCACGCCCCAGACCCTGGCCATCATGGCGGAGCGCTACGGCCCCGATTTCTGCGGCCGCGCCGAACCGGTCGCCTATGGTGTGACCGTGGCCCGGGACGGCGTCGACGTGCGGCTGGTTCCCGCCGGCCATGTGCTGGGATCGGCGCAGGCTGTGGTGTCGAAGGGCGGGCTGACCATCGCCGTGTCCGGCGACTACAAGCGTCGCCGGGATCCGACCTGTCTGCCGTTCGAACCCGTGCGGTGCGAGGTCTTCGTGACCGAGGCCACCTTCGGCCTGCCGGTCTTCGCCCACCCGCCGGACCACGAGGAGATCAAGCGGCTGGTCCGCTCGACCGAACAGTTTCCGCACCGGACGCATCTGGTCGGCGCCTATGCGCTGGGAAAGGCGCAACGGATCATCCGCCTGTTGCGGGAGGCGGGGTGGGAGCGGACGATCCATGTGCACGGGGCCATGGTGCGGCTGAACGCCCTGTATGGGCGTGAGGGCATTGACCTCGGGCCTCTGGCCCCGGCCACCGGCCTGGGCCAGGAGGCGCTGGCAGGGGAAATCGTGATCGCCCCGCCCTCGGCCATTCAGGACCGCTGGGCGCGTCGCTTTGCCGACCCCCTGGCGGCCTTTGCGTCGGGCTGGATGGGGGTACGGGCGCGGGCGCGACAGCGGGGTGTGGAACTGCCGCTGGTCATCTCCGACCATGCCGACTGGGGCGAGCTGACCGAGACGCTCGGCGAGATCGCCCCTCGTGAGGTCTGGATCACCCATGGCCGCGAGGAGGGGCTACTGCGCTGGGCCGAACTGAACGGCATGGCGGCGCGGGCCCTGAGGCTGGTGGGCTATGAGGACGACGATGACGGGGAGCCGGAACCCGCAGGTCCGGCCGCATCAGGCGGCTGAACGGTCCAGGCGGGGCACCGACTGTACGGGCTCAGCGTCGACGAGCGCGGCGTGCATGGCCTGGCGCAAGCGCTCGGGCTTGATCGGCTTCTCGACGACCGCGGCCATGCCGTCGGCCAGATAGGCCCTGGCGTCGTCGGGATCGGCGTTGGCGGTCAGGGCGATGATCGGCAGGTTCCGCTCCGGCCCCGTCAGGGCGCGGATGGCGCGGGTGGCCTCGACCCCGTCCATGCGGGGCATCTTGATGTCCATCAGGATCAGGTCGAACGGGCGTGCCTGAACGGCCTCCAGCGCCTCCAGTCCGTCCTCGGCCGTTTCGGACGAGCACCCGAACATTTCGCACAGCGCCTGGGCCACGATCCGGTTGGTGGCGTTGTCGTCGACGATCAGCACATGCGGGTTATCGATCGGGTTCAGTTGCACGAGTTCCGAAGGGGCGACGTCCACTTCGGGCCCGCGCTCGGCGCGCGGCAGGGTCAGGTCGAAGGCGAAGGTCGCGCCGCGTCCGGGATTGTTTTCGGCCCAGATGCGGCCGCCCATGCGATCCACGACCTGGCGGCAGATGGCCAGTCCGAGGCCGGCCCCGTCGGGCCCGGAGCCATGCACGAAGGGCTCGAAAATCGCGTCCACGCGGTCGGCGTCCACGCCCGGTCCATCGTCGCGGACGCGGGCTTCGACCTGGATCGTCTCGCCGTCGAGCCAGGCCTTCAGGCGCGCCTCGACCACGCCGTTCCGGGCGAACTTCAAGGCGTTGCCGATCAGGTTGTTGAACACCTGCTTCAGACGCATCCCGTCCACGACGGCGACCAGGTCGGTGTCGCCTTCATAGCCGATCATCAGCCGCACATTGTCCTGCAGGGCGCGCGGCGCCCACAGGGCCTCCACATCGTCCATCACCGCGCGCAACGGGGCGGGCCCGGCATGCAGTTCCAGCTCGCCGGCCTCGGCGCGCGACAGGTCCAGCGCGTCCTGCAGGATGCGCAGCAGGGTCTCGGAGGACTCCACGATCGTGGCGATGTGCGCCTGGGAGGTGATGTTCAGCGGCTGACGCCGCAGCAGCTCGGCCACGGCGAGGACGCCGTTCATGGGGGTGCGCAGCTCGTGGCTCATGATGGCCAGGAACTGGCTCTTGGCGCGGGCGGCGGTCAGGGCCTGGGCGCGCGAGTCGCTGAGGAGCAGGGCCTGCTCGGCCAGCTGCCGGCTCTGGTCGCGCTGCACGGCGTTCGTGGCCTGGAGCAGGGAGACTGCCGTGCCGATGCCGCAGTAGCGGCCGGCCCGGGTGACGATGAAGCCGCGCATCAGCCGGTCGGCACCGGCCTGGAGCAGGACGTCGCAGAGGGTTTCGATGCTGACACCGGCGTCGACGATGGCCGGGTCCTCGTCCATCACCTGGGTGACGGGGCGTCGGGCATACAGGGCATGACCGAAGGGGCCTGCCACCTTCAGCAGAAAGGCATTGCGTTCCACCAGGCCAATCGGGCGATCGACGTCGACCACGGGGATGACCAGGGTGTCGGGTTCGGCCTGGAACCGGGCGAAGACGACCGAACCCAGGGTGTCCGGGGCCACGGGATCAACCCGCTCGGTGAGGGATTCCATGGTCGGCATACTGGCCGAAACTCCGTGATACCTGTGGACACTAGGCCGGAACCCTTTGCGGAACGGTTAAGCCGGTAACCGTCATTTTTTGCACCGGAGGGCGGGGGGGTGTATGAGCCGCGCCTTCCATCCCCGCCGGGATCCCTCTTTGCATGCGCGCGGCCCCCCGGGCCGACCGCAGGGTTGTCATGAGCGCTTCCCGATCCGCCCCGCGTGAGTCTTCGGCCCTGCTGCTCTTCTCGGGCGGGCAGGACAGCGCGACCTGCCTGGCCTGGGCGTTGGACCGGTTCGCGCGGGTGGAGACGGTCGGCTTCGACTATGGCCAGCGGCATGCGGTGGAGATGCAGGCGCGGCAGGTGGTTCGCGAGCGCATGGCGGAGCTGGACACCGACTGGGCGGAGCGGCTGGGCCCTGACCACGTCGTCGACCTGACCGGATACGGCCGGCTCGCCGACAGCGCCCTGACTGCCGAGCGGGAGATCGAGATGGGCGCGCGGGGCCTGCCCACCACCTTCGTGCCGGGGCGCAACCTGGTGTTCCTGACCTGCGCGGCGGCCCTGGCGGATCGTCGGGGGCTGGATGTTCTGGTCGGCGGCATGTGCGAGACCGACTTCTCCGGCTATCCCGATTGCCGCCGCGACACGATCGACGCCATGGAGACGGCGCTGGCCCTCGGGCTGGACCGGCCCGTGCCGATCGAGACACCCCTCATGCATCTGACCAAGGCCGACACCTGGGCCCTGGCGCAGGACCTGGGCGGCGGGGCGCTGGTGCGGTTGATCGTGGAGGACACCCACACCTGCTATCGCGGCGACCGCAGCCAGATTCACGCCTGGGGCCATGGGTGCGGCACCTGCCCGGCCTGCGACCTGCGGGCGAGGGGCTGGGCCGAGTGGAGCGGGCGTTCATGACCTATTCGGTCAAGGAGTGCTTCCTGACGGTGCAGGGCGAGGGCGGTCAGGCCGGCCGCGCGGCAGTCTTCCTGCGCTTTTCCGGCTGCAATCTGTGGAGCGGTCGCGAAGCG
>CAMCIP010000096.1 GCA_945874855.1 Brevundimonas vancanneytii | reverse complement strand
CGCGTGGCGTCGTCCTTGTCCTGCCCGAGGAACGCCTCCAGCGCGGGGTTCAGGGCGATGGCCCGGTCCACGATCGGATCGGCCCCCGCGCGATAGGCCCCGATCCGGATCAGCTCCTCCATGTCGGCATAGGCGCTGAGCGACTGGCGGGCCCGCCTGTTCAACTCGCGCTCCGGCGGCGTCTGGCATCCGGGCAGGGTGCGGCTGACCGACTTCAGCACGTCGATGGCCGGAAACCGCCCGCGCTCGGCGATCTTGCGGTCCATGACGATGTGGCCGTCCAGGATACCGCGCACGGCGTCGGCGATCGGCTCGTCATGGTCGCCCCCGTCGACCAGGACGGTGAACAGGGCGGTGATCGGCCCCGCCGTCGTGCCGTCCGGCCGCACCGGCCCCGGCCCGGCCCGCTCCAGCAGCTTGGGCAGTTCGGTGAAGACGGTGGGCGTATAGCCCTTGGTGGTCGGCGGCTCGCCCGCGGCCAGGCCGATCTCACGCTGGGCCATGGCGAAGCGGGTGACCGAGTCCATCAGGCACAGGACCTCCAGATCCTGGTCGCGGAAATACTCGGCCAGGGCCAGGGTCATATAGGCCGACTGGCGCCGCTTCAGCGCCGGCTCGTCACTGGTCGCCACCACCACCACGGCGCGGCGCAGGCCCTCCTCGCCCAGGGTCTCCTCGATGAACTCGCGCACCTCGCGGCCCCGTTCGCCGATCAGGCCGACCACGACGACGTCGCAGGTGGCCTGTTTGGCCAGCATCGACAGCAGCACCGACTTGCCGACGCCCGAGCCGGCGAAGATGCCCAGCCTCTGGCCCCGGCAGGTGGTGGTGAAGACGTCCATGGCGCGCACGCCCAGGTCCAGCCGCTCGCCCACCCGGCCGCGCGAATGGGCCGGCGGGGGCGGTGCGCGCAGGGGATAGGCGGCCGGGCCGGTCGGCAGGGGCCCCTTGCCGTCGATGGGGGCGCCGAAGGCGTCGACGATGCGCCCCAGCCAGGCGGTGGTCGGGCGCACCGTCGCGGCGGCATCGACAATGCGGATGTCGGCCCCGGGCGCCACGCCCTCGACCGGCCCGAAGGGCATCAGCAGGGCCTTGGCGTCGCGGAATCCCACCACCTCGGCCGGCAGGGGCGTCAGGCCCCGGCCCCGGCCGATCTCGGCCCGCGCCCCGACCGACAGGCGGCTCAGCCCGCCCCGGCTCTCGATCAGCAGCCCGTTGACCCCCGCGACCTTGCCGGTCACGACCAGGGGGTCGACGGCTTCGACGGCGGCGATCAGATTGCGCAAAGCGGAGCCCCGGAACAGGCCTTCAGGGATGCGGGATCGTGGTTAACGAGGCGTGAAGGGTGCCGCCGCCGGGTTCAGCTGGATCATGCGCAGGTTCAGCGCCGAGGCGATCGTCACCCACAGCAGATAGGGCGCGACCAGCAGGGCGGCGAGCGGGCTGTGGGGCAGAAAGGCGGCGATCACCGCGGCGATCGACAGCCACAGCAGGCCGACGTCGATGAGGGCCAGATCCATCCGCCGCCGGCCGAAGAACAGCCAGGACCAGGCCGCATTCAGCGCCAGCGACAGGCCATATAGGGCCAGGGCCGCCCCCGCCTGCGGCCCCGACGCCTGCCAGACCAGAAAGCCCGCCGCGGCGTTGAGGCAGAAGATCGTCGTCCAGACCACCGGAAAGGCCCAGTTCGGCGGGGTCCAGCCGGGCTTGACCAGGCCGGCGTACCAGGCGCCCGGCCGGAACCGTCCGCCGCTCGAGGCCGCGGCCAGGTTGACGAAGATGAAGACGCCGAGCGCGATCCAGGACGGCACGGTCATCAGCAGGCGGCCTCCCTCGGAGCGTGATGCGCTCATATGGCCCCGGCAGCGGCCCGGACAATGGCTGTCGCCGGGCGCCGACGCGCGTTAGGGTCCTTCGACTCCTGACGAACCGCCCTTTCGGCGCGCGACAGGCGGGGGCGAAGGCGACGCGATGGCTCTATTCCAGGTGATCTATGCCTCCACCCCCTTTGGCTTCGATCGGGGCATGCTGAACGGCATCCTGGCCGACGCCCGGCGCTGCAATGAACGCGACGACGTCACCGGGGCCCTGATCTGTCGGGCGGACCTGTATCTGCAGTTGCTCGAGGGGCCCGAGTCCGCGGTGCGCGGCGCCTTTGCCCGCATCGTCGGCGACGACCGCCATCTGGAGCCGGTCTGTCTGGTCGCGGCGCCGGTCGAGCGGCGGCTGTTCCCCGGCTGGGCCATGCGCGACGATCCGGCCCGCTCCTGGATGTGGACCCAGGAAGAGGTGGCCGCCGGCGCCGTGGCCCGCGCCACGCCTGACGCGGCCCGCGCCATCTTCGAACGTCTGGCCGCCGAGGCCGCCTGACGCGCCCCTTTGCGTCAGGCGCGCGGCACCTATCTAGAACCGTCAGCCGCCGTCCGGAGATCTCCCCATGTCCGAAGCCACGCCCTACGACCCCTCGCGCCACCTCAAGGTCGGTCGCGGCCGGGTCTATGACTCGATCCTGGACACCCTGGGGGACACGCCGCTGGTGGGCCTGCCGCGCCTGTCGGCCGAGCTGAAGCCCAGGGCCACCGTTCTGGCCAAGCTGGAGTTCTTCAACCCGATCGCCTCGGTCAAGGATCGCATCGGCGTGGCCATGATCGAGGCGCTGGAGCAGGCCGGCCGCATCGGCCCCGGCAGCGTGCTGATCGAGCCCACCAGCGGCAACACCGGCATCGCCCTGGCCTTCGTCGCCGCCGCCAAGGGTTATCGCCTGATCCTGGTCATGCCCGAGAGCATGTCGATCGAGCGCCGCAAGATGCTGGCCCTGCTGGGCGCCGAACTGGTCCTGACTCCGGCCGAAAAGGGCATGAAGGGCGCCATCGCCATGGCCGCCGACCTGCTGGAACGCACCCCCGGCGCGGTGTCGCCGGCCCAGTTCGACAATCCGGCCAACCCCGCCATCCACCGCGTCTCGACCGCCGAGGAGATCTGGAACGACACGGCCGGTGCGGTCGACGTGGTGATCTCCGGCGTCGGCACGGGCGGGACCATCACCGGCGTCGGTCAGGCGCTCAAGGCGAAGAAGCCCTCGGTCCGGATGATCGCGGTGGAACCGACGGCCAGCCCGGTCCTGTCGGGCGGCGAGCCCGGCCCGCACAAGATCCAGGGCATTGGCGCCGGCTTCATCCCCTCGATCGTCGACCGCGCCGTGATCGACGGGGTCGAGCAGGTCTCCAATGAGGAGGCCTTCGACATGGCCCGCAAGGCAGCGCGGGTGGAAGGCATCCCGGTCGGCATCAGCTCCGGCGCCGCCCTGGTCGCCGCCTTCCGTCAGGCCGCGCTCGAAGAGAACGCCGGCAAGACGATCGTGACCATCATCCCCAGCTTCGCCGAACGCTATCTGTCGACGGCCCTGTTCGAGGGGCTCTGATCAGGCCCCGAACCGGCCGCCCAGATAGCCGATGGCCATCAGGGGGATGGTCACGACGAACTGGGTCACCACCATGATCAGGATCAGGATCGCGGCCTTGAACGCCCCCTCCAGCGGATTGGAGAACCACCGGCCCCACCCCGTCCGCAGGAAGGCATAGGCGATCAGCGCGAACAAGACGACGGGCGACAGCAGGTAGAGGCGCGGATCATAGAGGAAGACCGTCAGGGGCATGAAGGGCACGGTGAGCGCGTTCAGCAGCACGAAGGTCGACCGGAACCCCTTGCGCCAGCCCATGTCTTCCGGGTCCCACCAGCGCATGAAGGGCGCGAGCATCAGGGCGTAGAGGGCGGAACTGAGGGGGACCATGGTCAGGCTGACCCAGCCCTCGGCGTCGGCCCGATACTCGTCCACCGACTTGCCGGCCTGCCGCGCCCCCGCCTCCCAGCCCTCCGGCGGGATGGCGTCCAGCATGATCTCCATGCCGCCGAGCAGGAACATCATCAGCATCATGATGGCGTTCAGCGCCAGATAGAGCCGCAGCGGCCGGGCCAGGGTCCCGCCCGCCGTGGGACCGAGCCGCATATAGGCGTCCAGGCTGTGGGCCGGCCGCACCAGCATGGCCCAGGCCGTCCTGACCTCCGCCATGCCGAAGCCCATGGCGTCGTCGGCCAGATCGTGCAGCCCGCGCCGATCTTCGGGCGGGCCCTGCTGCGGTTTCGAGTCTGGTGCGGTCATCGGGCCCCCTGACGCCTCGTCGCGACCTTGCCATGTTCCGACCGCTTGGCAACGCCTGCGGCATTGCAGCGCTGGGGTTTCGGGCGTCATCTGTCCGCGGAGGAGGACGTTTCATGCTGAAGTCCCTGATCGCGGCCGTCGCCCTGTCGCTGGCCTGCGCCCTGCCCGCCCTGGCCCAGGTCGCCGACCTGCCCCCGCCCGGGGCCGGCCGCGCCGCCTATGCGCCGTTTGAACATCTGGTCGGCAAGTCGTGGCGCGGGACCGGGACAGTCCAGGCCGGCGTCGAGGACGTCCAGCGCTGGGACTGGGCCGTCGGCGGCCATGCCGTGCGCGTGGTCCATTCGGTCAATGGCGGCGCCTATGCCGGCGAGACGCTGATCTTCCGCGACCGGGACAGCGGGGCCTATGTCTTCCACTACTTCACCTCCGGCGGCTTCCACTCCACCGGGGTGATGCGACCGACCGGGCCGGGGGCGTTCGAGGTCGAGGAGACCGTCCACGGCCTCGACGGCTTTCCGCCGCTGCGGTCCACCCTCGTCATGGGTCCGGACGGCGTGAACCGGGCGCGCAGCTTCCAGCAGGAAGGCGGCCAGTGGGTCGAAAAGGGCGGCTTCGACTATCGCGAGGATGCGTCCGCCGTGCCGGTCCTGCCGGCGTTGACGCCTCCGACCTGACCCTGGCGGCCGGCCGCGCCGCGGCCCGGGCCGGGCTCGATTGAGGGCCGCCGCGACGTCGGCCCCGTGTCACGCCCGGTTAACCTCGTGCGCCCTAGACTCTCCCACCATGTCGGAGCCCGCCCTCGCCCAGGATACGGCCGCACCGGCGCCCGCGCACCGGGCGCGGCATGCGCTGCTCAAGCGGCTGGCCGACGTCGTCTCCCTGCCCGGCAGCCGCATCAACGCCTTCGAGCGCGCGGTGACCGGCGACCTGCTGGTCGAGATGCTGCGTCTGGCGGCCCCCGCCGAGCGCGCCCGCGTGGCCCGGCGGCTGGCCCCCCTGAACGAGCTGCCCAGCAGCGTGACCCGGCTGCTTCTGCGCGACGCGCCCGAGGTGGCGGCCGTCCTGATCGAGACCTGTACGGCCCTCTCGGACTCCGACCTGATGTGGTGCGCCATGGACGCGGGTCCGGAGCATCGCCGCCTGATCGCCGGACGCCGCGGCGTGCCGGAAGTGGTGGTCGAGGCCCTGGTGCGGGCGGGCGAGCCGGCGACGCTGGAACGGCTGCTGCGCAATGCCACGGCCCAGTTCTCCCAGCTCGCGCTGGAGGACGCGGTGGCCATCAGTCGTGGCCACCCGGAGCTCTGTTCCCACCTGCTCCGCCGGCCCGAGCTGCGGCCGTCCGCGGCCTATGTGATGTTCTGGTGGTGCGGACCCGACGAGCGCCGCACCATCCTGCAGCGGTTCGCCGTCTCGCGCGAAGCCCTGCAGGAGGTGTCCGAGGACGTCTTCCCCATGGCGGCGAAGGAGGGCTGGAACGACCCCGTTTCACGCAAGGCCCTTCAGTTCATCGAGCGTCGGCAGCGGAATCGCGCGGCCATCGACAAGAGCCCCTATGACAGCCTCGAGCACGCCGTGGCCGCGGCGGCGCAGGGCGGCATCAGCCGCGAGACGGCATCTGAATTGGCCTATCTGGCAGGCCTCAAACCCCTGACCGGGGCCAAGATCCTGGGGGACCGGGGCGGCGAGCCCCTGGCCATTCTGTGCAAGGCGACGGGCATGGGGCGCGAGGACCTGGCCGGTCTCTGGCGCTCGACCCGCCGTCCCGTGACCGGGCCGGACGGCGGCCCGCATCCGGACTGGACGCGGGTCCAGACCGTCTTCGAGATGCTGGCCGTGGACCGCGCCCAGACCGTGCTGCGCTACTGGAACTGGTCGCTGTCGTCAGCCCTGACGCCCGCCCTGATGCAGGCCATCCGCGACGGCGACATGGAGGCTCTGGACGAATATTCGGCGCCGGAGCGCGCGGCCATGCTGGCCCTGGCGGAAGACTTCGGTCGCTGACCGGGTCATCGACGAGCTCTTGCTCCTAACCTTGGACGGTGGGGTACAGGTCGGCTGCATTGCTTTCGCAGATTGATCCGCCTATGCACGGCACAGACGTCGACCGATTCCCGGTCAACAACGACACGTCATCGCTTGGGAAGTGAATCGTACATGGAAGAAAAATCCGACCTGCTGGAAATGACGGCCGACATGTTCTCGGCCTACGTCAGCAACAACACCGTCTCCACGGACGGCGTCGCCGCTCTGATCGGTTCGATCCACGCGACGATGACGCAACTGGCGGCCGGCGGCATCGAGCCCGAGCCCGAAGTCAAGGAACCGGCGGTGCCGGTGCGCAAGTCGATCACGCCCGACTACCTGATCTGTCTGGAAGACGGCCGCAAGTTCAAGTCGCTGAAGCGCCACCTGCGCACCAAATACGACATGAGCCCCGAGGAATACCGCGCCAAGTGGGGCCTGCCCAAGGACTATCCCATGGTCGCGCCCAACTATGCCAAGGCGCGTTCGGATCTGGCCAAGCAGATGGGCCTGGGCCAGGGCGGCCGCAAACCCGCCCGCGCCGCCACGGGCCGCGCCAAGAAGTAAGACCCGGCGCCAGCCGAGGACCGAAGGGCCCGCCGGATCGTTCCGGCGGGCCCTTTCTTTGCTACGGAAAAAGGGCCCCTAGGCCGCCTGGGCGGCCCGCCGAGCGCGCCAGAAGCGCAGGGTGCGCAAGGCCGCATCGCGGTTGAGATCGGCGTACATGCGGGCATAGGCATGGGCCTTGCCCATGGCGTCGCCGTCGGCGTTCAGCAGCACCACCGCATAGGTCAGGAACAGGGCCCGATCCAGGTCGGCGGCGCGACAGACCACCGCCAGGGCGTCGAGGTCCCGGCGTTCCACGATCTGGCGGGCGGTGTGGAAGTCGACGTCGGCCAGCTGCGACAGGGCGATCAGAAACGACGTCCGGCTGTCCGAGCGCAGGAACCGCGCCAGCATCTGGGGCGTCAGCTGACCCGCCGCGCGGAGTTCGCCGACATAGGCGAGGCAGGCCGAATAGTCGGCCGGAAGGGCCCCGTCGACCTCGGCCAGTCGCGCGCGGCCGGCGCTCAGCGCGCTTTCCAGCAGGGCCGGATCCAGGCGGGCGTTCTGTTCCAGGATCTGCTGACGCAGCCGGGCCTCGACCACGAAATACATCTCGTTCAGCAGGTCGGGCGGCAGGTTGCGGCGCTCCACCGTGACGGCATGGAGCGCCGGATTGACCTTGGCGCGCTCGACCGCCGCCTCGCTGGCCTGGCGCGAAAGCGCCGCGCCCTCATTGCCCAGCAGGGTGCCGAGGGTCTCATCGTCACCGCGGGCCACGATGACGTCCGACACCGCCTCTGACACGGTCGGCCGCGCCGAGACTGCGCGCAGATGCGCCTGACCCTGGCTCTGGACCACCTTCAGCAGGTCGGCCTCGGTCAGCACGGGCGAGGCGCGCAGGACCGGCGCGGCCACCTCGGCCACGTCCTGCGACAGGCGCCGGATCAGCACGCCGGGGGCCCTGGGACTGTCGGCGAAACGGGTGGCCAGTTCGGCCCGGACGGCCGTCTCCATCTCGGCGGCCAGAGCCGCCAGCACGTCGCCGTAGAGGGCGCGCTCGGTGACCGTCTGCTCCACCGTGCCGAAGAAGTGGTCGGTCAGCTCGCGCAGCAGGGTGCGGCGTTTCTCGCTGGAAGGTTCTGCCGCCAGGCCGATCAGCTCAGGCAGCCGTGTGACCAGGGCCTCGCTCATGGCAGGTCGCCGTCGGTGGCGGTGGCCTGCACCGGGCGCATCCGGCCCTGGGCGTCGCGCATCATCTGGGGCGTCTCGGGCGGGGCGGCCAGGTCTTCGGACTCCGGCGTGCGATCCATCTCGATGGGCATCCGGTCCAGCCAGACCTGTTCCGGCATGGGCGTGCGATCGGGCTGGCGGCCCGCCTGCCGGTGGACCGAATAGTAGCGGGCGCCCTGGCCATAGGGTTGGGCCTGACCCTGGGCCTGTCCCTGCCCGGACGCGGCCTCGGGCGCCGGCACGGCGGCGGGCTGGACCTGGGGCTCGCCCTCGGGCGGGCGGGCCCCCTGGATGCGGAAGATGGGCGCGTCGCGGCGCGGGGCCATGGGGTCGGCCTCGACCTGCGCCGCCTCGGGCTGCGCCCCGGGCTGCGGCGCCGGCGGAGCCGGGCGGACGGCGACCGGCGAAGGCTGGACCAGTCGGGCGGTCGTCCGGGGCGCCTCGGCGGGCGGAGTCGCGGCGGCGACCGGCGCGGGCCGGCGCTCGGCCTGGGGCTGGGGCT
>CAMCIP010000095.1 GCA_945874855.1 Brevundimonas vancanneytii | reverse complement strand
TGACGCGGGCCTAGCTTTCGCCCCAGTGCCGCGGCTAAAGCTGGCGCTCACCCAATATGGATCGACGCCGCATGCGCCTGTCGCGCTACTTCCTGCCCACGCTCAAGGAGGCCCCCTCCGACGCCCAGATCGTCTCGCACCAGCTGATGTTGCGCGCCGGTCTGATCAAACAGGAGGCCGCCGGCATCTATGCCTGGTTGCCGCTGGGCCTCCGGGTCCTGCGCAAGATCGAGCGCATTGTGCGCGAGGAGCAGGAGCGGGCAGGGGCCGTTGAACTGCTGATGCCCACCCTGCAGCTGGCCGACCTCTGGCGCGAGAGCGGACGCTACGACGCCTATGGCCCGGAGATGCTGCGCATCACTGACCGTCATGAGCGCGAGCTGCTGTACGGCCCCACCAATGAGGAGATGATCACCGACATCTTCCGGGCCTATGTGAAGTCCTACAAGGCCCTGCCGCTGAACCTCTTCCACATCCAGTGGAAATTCCGCGACGAGCGCCGGCCCCGCTTCGGCGTCATGCGCGGGCGCGAGTTCCTGATGAAGGACGCCTATTCCTTCGATCTCGACGAGGCCTCGGCCCGGCGCGCCTACAACCGCATGTTCGTGGCCTATCTGAACACCTTCGCCCGCATGGGGCTGAAGGCCGTGCCGATGCGCGCCGACACCGGGCCGATCGGCGGCGATCTGAGCCACGAGTTCATCGTGCTGGCCGACACGGGTGAGAGCCAGGTGTTCTGCGACCGCAAGCTGGTCGAGATGCCGGCCCCCGGCGCGGATGTCGACTGGAACGATCTGCAGGCCATCGTCGACGGCCGCACCTCGCTCTACGCCGCCACGGAAGAGATGCACGACGCCGCCGCCTTCGACGCCCAGACGGCGGCGGACGACCGCCTGACCGCGCGCGGCATCGAGGTGGGGCACATCTTCTACTTCGGCACCAAATACTCGGCGCCGATGAAGGCCAAGGTGGCCGGGCCCGACGGTCAGGACACCGAGGTCCACATGGGCAGCTACGGCGTCGGCGTGTCGCGCCTGCTGGGCGCCATCATCGAGGCCGGTCACGACGACGCCGGCATCATCTGGCCCGACGCCGTGGCCCCCTTCGACGTCGTGGTGATCAACCTGCGCACCAATGACGAGGCGGTCTGTACCGCCTGCGAGGACGCGGTCGCCCGGCTGGAGGCTGCCGGCCGCGATGTCCTGTATGACGACACCGACGAGCGTCCCGGCGGCAAGTTCGCCACGGCTGACCTGATCGGCGTTCCGTGGCAGCTGACCATCGGACCCAAGGGTCTGGCCGAGGGCACGGTCGAGCTGAAGCGCCGGGCGACGGGCGAGAAGCTGTCCCTGCCGCTGGATGCGGCGATCGAAAGGCTGATGGCGTGACGGACCTGCCCGCAGACGCCGTTCCGGAACGGGCCAGGGAACGGGTCGGCAAGGCCGCCGGGCCCTTCTCGGCCTGGGAGCTGGGTCTGGCGGTGCGCTACCTGCGGGCCAAACGCAAGGAAGGCGGCGTGGCCCTGATCGCGAGCATCAGCTTCGTCGGCATCATGCTGGCGGTTTTTGTGCTGATCGCGGTCATGAGCATCATGGCCGGCTTTCGGGCGGAGCTGCTGGGGCGGATGCTCAGCTTCAATGGCCATATGTACGTGCAGGGCCAGGTCCTGAACGCCGACGACCGCGAGCAGCGTCTGAATGCGCTGGTCGGCCTGCCGCAGGTGATCAGTGCCACGCCACTCATCGAGTCGGCTGCCATGTTCCGCGCCGGCGGTCAGGTGACCGGCGGCCTCGTGCGCGGCATCCGGCCGGGCGACCTCGACTCCATGACCTTCGTCCATGCCAGCCTCGAACCTGCCGATCGGGCCCGCTTCGGTCAGGGGGCCTATGGCGGCGACAATGTCCTGATCGGCAAGGCCCTGGCCCAGCAGCTGGGCGTCAACGTCGGCAGCCCGATCACCCTGTACTCGCCGACCGGGGCCGACAGCGCCTTCGGCAACCTCGGCGGTCAGGAGAAGACCTATGTCGTCGGCGGCATCTTCAGCTCCGGCGCCGCCGATTATGACCGCGCCTACATCTTCATGCCGCTGGAGCAGGCCCAGCTCTTCTTCGGCAAGGAGGGTATGTGGGACGTCATCGAGATCAAGGTGACCGAGCCAGACCGCGTCGCCGAGGTCCTGCAACCTGTCCAGCGTACCGCCGGACCGGGGTCGCTCGTCTCCGACTGGCGCAACCGTCTCGCCGCATTCTGGGGCGCGCTGCAGGTCGAGCGCGTGGCCATGAGCATCATTCTGGGCATGCTCGTCGTCATCGCCACGCTGAACATCATCTCCGGCATCGTCATGCTGGTGAAGAACAAGACGCGCGACATCGCCGTCCTGCGCACTGTGGGGGCCAGCCCGGCCTCGATGCTGCGGGTCTTCTTCGTCGCCGGGGCCGCCATCGGCGTCGCCGGCACGACGGCGGGTATCGTTCTGGGACTGGTGTTCTGTCTGAATATCGCGGCCATCCAGCATTTCCTCGAGGGCCTGCTGGGCATCCAGCTGTTCAACGCCGAGGTCTATATGCTCGACGCCGTGCCCGCCCTGGTCGATCCGTGGGATGTCTTCTGGGTGGCCGTGCTGGCCATGGGCGCCTCGTGCCTGGCCTCCTTCCTTCCGGCCTGGCGGGCGTCGCGCCTCGATCCGGTTGAGGCCCTGCGCTATGAGTGATCCGGTCCTGTCCGTGCGTGGGCTGACGCGCACCTACGTCACCGGCTCGGGCGAGCTGACGGTCCTCAAGGGCGTCGACCTGGACGTGGCCCCCGGTCAGCTGGTCGGACTGATCGGACCGTCGGGGTCAGGCAAGTCGTCCCTGCTGCACGCCGCCGGCCTGCTGGAGCGCCCGACCGAGGGCGTGGTCCGCATCGACGGCGAGGAGGTCGGCAGCCTCGACGAGCGCATGCGCACCCGTCTGCGGCTCTTCAAGATCGGCTTCGTCTACCAGTTCCACCATCTGCTGCCGGAGTTCGACGCCCGGGACAATGTGGCCCTGCCCATGCGCATTGCCGGCGTGGGCGAGGCCCAGGCGCGTGCCCGTGCCGGGGAGATCCTCTCGGCGCTCGGCCTCGGCCAGCGCCTGACGCATCAGCCGGCCCAGATGTCAGGCGGCGAGCAGCAGCGCGTGGCCATCGCCCGCGCCCTGGCCAACCAGCCGCGTCTCCTTCTGGCCGACGAGCCGACCGGCAATCTGGATCCGGCCACCAGCCAGGCGGTGTTCGATGACCTTCGCGCGCGGGTGAAGGCCACCGGCGTGGCGGCCCTGATCGCCACTCACAACATGGAGCTGGCCGGGCATATGGACCGGGTCTTCGCCCTCAGGGACGGCCACCTGGAAGAACGTCCTGCCGAAAGCCACGCCTACTGAAACCCGGACCTCACTTCTTGCCGGGCGGCTGGGTGAAGGGCGAGGTTCCGACCGACACCGGCGGCTTGGCCTTCTCCGCCTTGGGTTTGCGCACTTCCTTGTTGCCGCGAACCTGTCCCTTGGCCATGCCCGAAATCCTCAGCGATCGCCTGCCGCCGGAAGGGCGGATGGTGTGCGGCGCGCTGGCCCCCTCCTGGCAGGTCCCGCCGCCGCGGGCGCGAGGAACCTGTCTGAACCTGACGAGCGGAAGCCAGCTTGACCATGGGCCTTGTCGAACCGCTTTTCATGCGAAACAATCCGGTTCGGGACCTGTTCGGCCAGGTTTCACCCTGAGACTTTCGCGCCGAAACCAAGGAAACGTCCGATGAAAAAGACTTTGGCCGCCTTCGCCGTTCTCGGTGCCCTGGCTGCGGCGCCCGCCGCCTTTGCCGCCGAGCCTGATCCCGTTCCCGCCGTGGCCGAGGCGGCGTTCGTCGCGCCGGCACCCGAAGCCGTCTCTGCCGAGCAGATCGCAGAGACCCACGAGGTGGCCGACGAGCGGCAGACCGCCGAGACCGCTGCAGGCATGGGTGAGGGGGATGGCATGACCGTCCTCGCCATCGTGATCCTCGTCGGTGGCCTCGCCGCCCTCGTCTCTGTGTTCTGAGCGCCCTGCTGCATCTGGAGCCAGTGTTCCGGGCATCACGCGGTCGCATGAGGCGAGCCTTCGGTGCGCTTGCCCTGGTGACAGCGTGTTGCCCGTTCCTGCTTTCCGGGTGTGTTGCGGCGAACGTCAATCCTGACCGGGCGACGTTCGCCGCAGCTCCGTCTCTCAATGCCATTCCCCACGCGATGGTCCAGCTGGAGTCGGGGCACACGCTCGTGCTGGACCTGCGTCTGGATCGCCAGGTGAGTGGGAACGGGTGCGGGGCCCATGCCGTCGCATCGATGATCGACTACTGGCATCGCGCCACGCCCCGAAGTGACGGCTTCAGGCCACCCACCGGCGCGTGGATCTACGCGGCCACACCCCCTTCGCAGTCCTCGGGCTATGCCCTGGGGGAAATCGTGGAATTGCTGGAGACCTCCGGCCTGGTGGCCGTGCCGGTGGAAACCACGGTGGCCGCGCTCAAAGGCGAACTGGATCGCGGTCGTCCTGTGATCGCGCGTGTCTCGCTGTCCGCCGGCCACGTCCTTGGCACGCGGCTGGTCCCTGTCGAGCTGGCCTATCTTGCCGCTGCGGAGACGTTCCTGACCGATGCGGCGGCGGGACTGGTCGAGCCCTTCGCACCGTCCCGGTTGATGCATTTCTGGGTCGTCATTGGCTACGACGCCGAGCACGTCATCGTCCTGGACCCAGCCCTCGGCATTCGCGCCGTGCAGTCCGCCGCCTTCGCCCGGGCCTTCGACCGCGGCGGCAATCTGGCCGTCGTCGTGGGCGGATGGGCTTGACGGGAACAGAAACGGAACATAGAACATTGCCGGAACATTCGATCTGGGGATGAAATCAATGGTTCGGTGGATGCGTGAGGGCCTGTCGCTGGCGACGTGCGGCGGTTTCGTCTGGATGGTGTGGCAGGTGGCGCTGATCGCCCACGGCGTCTGATCAGCGCGGGGTGATGGAAATGAGAGTGCGTTTCCGGCCTCTCACCGTTTTCCATCACTCCGGTCGGATGGACCTGGTGGGCGAGTCGCGGTCTCATCGGGTCATGCGGAAACACCGGGTATGAGCGCGACAGGGGCGGCCGCGACGGGATTCGTCCACCTGAGGGTGCGCTCGGCCTATTCCCTGCTCGAAGGGGCCATCAAGGCGGGCAAGGTCGGGCGTCTGGCCGCGGATTTCGGCATGCCGGCGGTCGGGGTCACCGACCGTGCCAATCTGTTCGGGGCCCTGGAGTTCGGTCAGGCGGCGAAGGAGGCGGGGGTCCAGCCGGTCATCGGCTGCGCCCTGCCGGTCACCGGCATCGGCGGCGGTCCGGCCGCACGTTGGGCGCGCTGTCCGACCCTGGTCCTGCTGGTCCAGAACGAGACGGGTTGGCTGAACCTTTGCGACCTGTCCTCGGCCGCCTTCCTCCACGCCGACGACGCGCTCGAACCCTGCGTGCCGTGGTCGCGCGTGGCAGAGCGGTCCGAAGGGCTGATCCTGTTGTCGGGCGGCCCCGACGGCCCGGTGGACCCCCTGTTCGTCCAGGGCCGCGACGTCGAGGCCCATGCCGCGCTCGCCGAAATGGCCCGTGTCTTCGGCGATCGGGCCTATGTGGAACTCCAGCGACACGGTCGTCCCGACGAGGCGCGGGCCGAGACCGGTCTGGTGGCCTGGGCCTATGCCCATGACGTGCCGCTGGTCGCCACCAATGACGTCCACTTCGCCAGGGCTGCCCAGGCCCGGTCCCATGACGCCCTCATGTGCATCGCTGACGGAGCCTTCGTTGGCCAGGACGAGCGGCGTCGCGTCACGCCCCAGCACTGGTTCAGGTCGCCCGCCGACATGCGGACCCTGTTCGCCGACCTGCCGGAGGCCTGCGACGCCACGCTCGAGATCGCCCGGCGCTGTGCCTTTCTGGTGCCGACCCGCGACCCCATCCTGCCGCGCTTCGACGCGGGCGCCGGCCGCAGCGAGCCCGACGAACTGATGCATCAGGCCCGTGAGGGCCTGAAGGCGCGTCTCGCCCAGGTCACCCCGGCCGCCCCGGAGGACGACTACTGGAAACGGCTGGAGTGGGAGGTCGGGATCATCACCCAGATGGGCTTCCCCGGCTATTTCCTGATCGTGTCGGACTTCATCAAATGGGCCAAGCGCCACGGCATTCCGGTGGGTCCGGGCCGGGGCTCGGGCGCCGGGTCGCTGGTGGCCTGGGCCCTGACCATCACCGACCTCGACCCGCTGCGGTTCGGTCTGCTGTTCGAGCGGTTTCTGAACCCCGAACGGGTCTCCATGCCCGACTTCGACATCGACTTCTGTCAGGAGCGGCGCGAGGAGGTCATCGCCTACGTCCAGGACCGCTATGGTCAGGACCGTGTGGCCCAGATCATCACCTTCGGCACCCTTCAGGCCCGCGCCGTCCTGCGCGATGTTGGCCGGGTGCTGCAGATGCCGCTGGGCCAGGTCGACCGCCTGGCCAAGATGGTGCCGAACAATCCGGCGGCCCCGACCACCCTGGCCCAGGCCATCGAGATCGAGCCCCGCCTGAAAGAGGCGCGCGACGCCGAGCCGGCGGTGGCCAATCTGCTGGACGTGTCGCTGGAGCTTGAGGGTCTCTACCGGAACGCCTCCACCCACGCGGCGGGCATCGTCATCGGCGACCGGCCCCTGGTCCAGCTGGCGCCGCTCTACAAGGACCCTCGCTCCAGCATCCCCGCCACCCAGTTCAACATGAAGTGGGTCGAGGCCGCGGGTCTGGTGAAGTTCGACTTCCTCGGCCTGAAGACCCTGACCGTGCTCGACCGCGCGCACCGGTTCCTGGCCCGGCGTGGCGCGGCGCCCGACTGGAACGGCCTGCCGCTGGACGACGCCCCGACCTATGAGCTGATGGCCTCGGGCCAGACGGTCGGCGTGTTCCAGCTGGAATCCCAGGGCATGCGCGACACCCTGCGCAAGATGCGCTGCGGCTCCATCGAGGAGGTGACCGCCCTCATTTCCCTCTACCGGCCGGGGCCGATGGAGATGATCGACACCTATATCGACCGGAAATTCGGTCGGGCCGAGGTCGACTATCTGCACCCCACGCTGAAGGAGGTGCTGACCGAGACCTATGGCGTCATCATCTACCAGGAGCAGGTGATGAAGATCGCCCAGATCCTGGCGGGCTACAGCCTGGGCGAAGCGGACCTGCTTCGGCGCGCCATGGGCAAGAAGAAGAAGGAGGAGATGGACGTCCAGCGGGCGCGCTTCATCAAGGGCGCCTCGGAGAAGGGGGTCCCCGAGGCCCAGTCGGGCGGGATCTTCGACCTGGTGGCCAAGTTCGCCGGCTATGGCTTCAACAAGTCCCATGCCGCCGCCTATGCCCTGATCTCCTTCCAGACAGGCTGGCTCAAGGCCAACCATCCGGTGGAGTTCATGGCCGCGTCCATGAGCCTGGACCTGTCCAACACCGACAAGCTGGCGGTCTTCTACCAGGACGCCCGCCGCTTCGGCGTGAAGGTGGAGCGGCCCGATGTGAACCGCTCCTCGGCCGATTTCGACGTGGCCTGGAGCGAGGGGCCAGAGGGCCCCCACGGGGCGGTGCTCTACGCCCTCGGCGCCGTGCGCAACGTTGGGCTGGAGGCCATGCGCCATGTGGTCGAGGTGCGCGAGACCGGCGGCCGGTTCACCGACGTCTTCGACTTCCTGGAGCGCGTCGACCCCCGTAGCGTCAACAAGCGGGCGCTGGAGAACCTGGCCCGGGCCGGCGCCTTTGACGCCATCCACCCCAACCGCCGCCAGCTGGTCGAACAGGCTGACGTCCTGATCGCCTATTGCCAGAGCGTGGCCGCAGAGCGGGCCTCCAGCCAGGTCTCGCTGTTCGGTGCTGATCAGGCCCACGCCGCGCGTCCGCGGTTGAAGGCGGTGGAGCCGTGGAGCGCGCCTGACGCTCTCGACCAGGAACTGGCCGCCGTCGGCTTCTACCTGTCCGGCCACCCGCTGGAGGACATGGCCCCGGCCCTGAAGCGGCGCCGCGTCACCTTCGCCGCCGAGGTCCAGGCCCTGGCCGAGAGCGGGCACGAAGCCTTCCAGATGGCCGGGGTCGTGCGTCGCAAACAGGAACGCGCCAGCGCCCGCACCGGCGAGAAATTCGCCTTCGTCACCTTCTCGGATCCGACGGGCGAGTTCGAATGCCTGTTCCCGCCCGAGCAGCTGCGCCGCTGCCGCGACGCGCTGGAGACCGGTGCCGCCGTGCTGGTCAAGGTCCGCGCCAAGGCGGCCGACGGCGAGGTTCGCTATTTCGGGGACGACGTCTCGCCCCTGGCCCGCGTGATCGACGACGCCGCCGCCGGCCTGCGCGTCCATCTGTCGTCGCGCGCCGCTGACGCCGAGGCCCTCAAGGCCCGGCTGGATCGCGTCCGCACCGACGACCGGGGCGGCGAGGTCTGGCTGATCGCCGGCCTGGAGGGCCGCCGCGAGGTCG
>CAMCIP010000094.1 GCA_945874855.1 Brevundimonas vancanneytii | reverse complement strand
TGCGCCTGCGCGCGGCCTTCTGGCGGCCGTCCGCCCTGGTGGGGGCGAAGCCGCGCGGCACAGTGGTGGTCAGCCCGGGGCGCACGGAGCCGATCGAGAAATATTTCGAGCTGATCGGAAATCTGCTGGCGCGCGGCTGGTGCGTGCTGGCCCATGACTGGCGTGGCCAGGGCCTGTCGGCGCGGCTGCTGCCCGACCGGCTGAAGGGCCATGCCCGCGCCGTCGAGGAGTTTCTGGACGACTACGCCCGCCTGCTGGACGCCTATGACGAGGTGGCCCCCAAGCCGTGGATCATGATCGGCCATTCGATGGGCGGGGCGCTGAACCTGGCCAGCCTGCAGGCCGGCGAGACACGGTTCGGCGGGGCGATCCTGAGCGCACCCATGCTGCGCATCCGCACCGGCAAGCGCTCGATGTGGTCGGTCAAGCTGGCCGTCCGCTGGAACCTGCGCCACGGCAAGGCCGGGGACTATGTGCTGGACGAGCCGGACGATCCGTTCGAGCACACCTTCGAAAAGGACGCCCTGACCACGGACGAGAGCCGCTATGAGCTGTGGCGTCAGCAGCTGTACGCCTGCCCGCATCTGGCGGTCGGCGGGCCCACCTGGGGCTGGCTGGCCTTTGCCCTCGACATCGGCGAGCGGTGCCTGAAGCCCAAGGCGCTGAAGGCGGTGCGGGTCCCCGTCTGCGTGGTCCAGCCGGCCGACGACGACCGGGTCTGGAAGCAGACCAACAAATGGGCCGCCAAGCGGCTGGGCCGGGGCCGCTATGTCGAGGTCGGCGGATCCAAGCACGAAGTCATCATGGAGACGGACGAGCGCCGCGCCGTCTTCCTGGAGGAGTTCGACGCCATGGCCGCCTATGTCTCGCCGGTCGAGGATTTGTCGCCGCGTACCGAGCCGGCCGAGGTGGCCTGATCCTCAGGCCGCGTCCCGACAGTCGGCGCAGCGGCCGTGCGCCTCGACCGTGGCGCGCCCGATCGTGAACCCGAGGGCCGCGGCGGCGTCGGCCAAATGCGGGCTGGCCGTCGGATGGACTTCGGCCGTCACCCCGCAACAGTCGCAGATCAGGAAGGCGGCCGCATGGTCGTCCCCGGCGTGGGCGCAGGCCACATAGGCGCTGAGTGAGGCGATGCGGTGGGCCAGCCCCTGCCGCTCCAGAAAGTCCAGCGCCCGATAGACCGTCGGCGGCTTGGCCGCCTCGCCGTCGCGGCCGAAGCGGGCGATCAGATCATAGGCCTTGACCGGCTCGCCGGCCGCCAGGAGCAGCTCCAGCACCCGCCGGCGCGGCGCGGTCATGCGCTCGCCCCCGTCGACGCACCGCGCCTCCGCCGCCCCCAGGGCCCGATCGACCGCGGCGGCCGAGGGCCGCGGGTCGGCATGGTCGTGACCACATCCGTCCATCCTCCTGAGCTAGGGCCTCAACCGACGGATCGCAATGCGCTTGACGCGGCGTGATGTTATCTCATAACATTTCAGGCCTCCCCCGAGACATGGACGCCGTCATGACCCGCAACCGCCGCCTTCTCCTGCTCTCTGCCTCCGCCTGGGCCGTCACGGCCGGCGTGGCTGCGGCCCAGGACCCGACCGGCCCGGTCACGCGGGTGGACGATGTGGTGGTTACCGCCGCCCCCTATGGCGTGGCGCGCGACGCGACGGTGATCGCCGTCGATGTGCTGGACGAGGAGGCGCTGTCGACCGCGCCGTCGGGCAGCCTGGGCGATGTGCTGAACGGCCTGCCGGGGGTGCGGACCACCGCCTTCTCGGCGGGCGCGGGACGTCCGGTGATCCGGGGTCTGGCGGGTCCGCGGGTCCAGGTGCTGACCAATGGCCTCGGCCTGATCGACGCCAGCTCCCTGTCGCCCGACCACCAGGTCGCGGCCGATCCCGGCGAGGCGGTGCGCATCGAGGTGCTGCGCGGGCCCCAGACCCTGGCCTTTGGCGGCTCGGCCATCGGCGGGGTGGTCAATGTCATCGACGGCCGGATTCCGGACCGCGCCCCGGCCGACGGGGTGGAAGGTCGTGTGTGGACCCAGGGTTCGGAGGTCGACGACGGGCTGACTTTCGGTGCGCGCGCCAATTTCGGCTCGGGTCCCTGGGTCTTCACCGTGGACGGCCTGCGCCGCGAGGCCGGTGACTACGACATCCCCGTGCCGGCAGAGTCGCGCCGCCAGGTGGAGTCCGAGGGGGAGGTCTTCGAGGACACCGGCGCCACGACGGTGGAAAACAGCTTCGTCGAGCTGACGGCTCTCGGGGCCGGTGTGTCCTATGTCGGCGACTGGGGTTTCGTCGGTGCCTCGATCAGGCGCACCGAGAGTGACTATGGCGTGCCGGGTCACGCCCATGAGGAGGATCCCCTCGCCCCCCCGCCGGTGGACGAAGAGGAGACCGTCATCATCGGGCTGGAGCAGACCCGTTACGACCTGCGCGGCGAGATGCGCCTGCCGTCCGGACCCTTCGCCCGCGTCCGCGCCGCCGCCGGATATGCCGACTATACCCACACCGAGTTCGAGGGCGGTGAGGTCGGCACGGTCTTCACCTCCGAGGGCTATGAAGGTCGACTGGAACTGGTTCAGGTCCGTCGTGGCGGCTGGGACGGGGCGATCGGCATCCAGACCCTGACGCGCGACTTCGACGCCATCGGCGATGAAGCCTATGTGCCGCAGACGGATGTCTCGGAACTGGGCGTCTACACCCTGCAGCGTCTGGACCGGACCAGCTGGGGTCTGGAGGGCGGGCTGCGGTTCGACTCCCGCGACCTCGACAGTGTGGCCGGTGCGCGCGACTTCTCCACCGTCTCCGGCTCGCTGGGCGTCTATTTCAAGCCGACCGACGCCCTGTTCCTGGGGGCCTCGATCTCGCGCAACGGCCGTGCCCCGACCGAGGCGGAGCTGTTCGCCGAGGGTCCGCACATCGCCACCCGTGCCTTTGAAGTCGGCGACGCCGATCTGGACGTCGAGGAGGTGACCTCTCTCGAAGGGACGCTGCACTGGATCGCGGGACCGCTGACCGTCGACCTGCACATCTTCAACGCCGACTACGACGGCTTCATCGACCTGGTCCCCACCGGCGCCGAGGAAGACGATCTGCCGGTGTTCCAGTACGCCCAGACCGACGCCACCTTCCGCGGGCTGGAAGCCGAGCTGGCCTTCGTCGCCTGGAGCCAGGGGTCGGACACGCTGACGCTGGAGCTGGGCTATGACACGGTCCGGGGCGAGACCGACCTGGGCCCGCCGGCCCGGATCCCGCCCTGGTCCCTGTCCGGCCGGGCCGAGCTGGAGGCGGGCCCCTGGACCCTGCGGGGCCAGGTGCGGCATGTCGGGGAGCAGGACCGCGTGGCCGACTTCGAGCTGCCGACGGACGCCTATACGACTGCCGACCTGTTCGTGGGCTGGACGCCGAACCCGGCGGGCGGCCTGACCCTGTTCGCCGAGGCCCGCAATCTGACGGACGAGGAGGTGCGCGAGCATGCCTCCTTCCTGAAGGACCTGGCCCCGTCGCCGGGGCGCAACCTGCGGGTCGGCGCCTCCTACCGGTTCTGAGGCCGATTTTCCCCGCGCGGGCGGCCCCGTTTGCCGCCCGCGCGGGCATGGGCTAGAAGGCGCGCCTTTCCGACATTTCAGGGCTCTTTCGCGTCCATGACCGACACTACCAACATGCAGACCGGCTCGATGTCCGGCCAACTCGCCGGCACTGTGCTGTTCTACGGCCGTCCCGAACCGCTCTCGGTCGAAATGCACGGCAACCTCGGCGTTCAGCCGGCTGAAAAGCCCTATGCCTTCGTGGCCAAGTCGCACGTCGTGCCGCTGACGGTGACCGAGTTTGCGCCGGCCGCCCTGTCCTATCCGGTCATCTTCGTGGGCGACGCGCGCCAGCCGGTCGCGGTCATGGGCCTGCGCGCCGACCAGAACCTGTTCGTCGAGGAGAATGGCCAGTTCCGCGGCGAGGCCTACATCCCCGCCTATGTCCGCCGCTATCCCTTCGTCTTCGCCAATGACGACGCGTCCAAGCGCCTGATCCTTTGCATCGACCGCGACGCCCCCTTCATCGTCGAGAACGGCGCCCAGCCCCTGTTCGTCGATGGCCAGCCCAGCCCCTTCGTCACCTCGGCCATGGAATTCTGCAACAATTTCGAGCAGGAGCGGCAGCGCACCGAGGCCTTCGTGGGCCTGCTGAACGAGCTTGAGCTGCTGGAAATCCGCGAGGCCGTGTTCACGCCGCGCGACGCCCAGGGCAATCCGGCGGGCGAGCCGCAGAAGATCGCCGAATACTATGCGGTCTCGGAAGCCCGTCTGAAGGCCCTGTCGGCCGAGAAGTTCGCCGAGTTGCGCGACAACGGCGCCCTGGGCCAGATCTACGCCCACCTGAACTCGCTGCTGGGCTGGGACCGGCTGATCGCCCTGACCTTCCAGAAGGCGGCGCAGATGCCGACCGCCGCCAACGCCTGATCCCGGAACCTGCGCGAGAGCGTGATTCACGCTTTCGGTGGACCCACGAAATGGGTCCACCTCAACCGATCAAGCTCCGATCTTCAGGCCCTGCGCGCCCGCGTCACGGCGGCGTCCAGGGCCTGGAGAAAGGCCGACCGGTCGCGCGCCGAAAAGGGCGGCGGGCCCGAGGTGGCCACGCCCATGCCGCGCAGATGCTCGCCGACCAGACGCCCGGCGAGGGCCGAACCGATGGAGTCCGGGGTGAAGACGCTGCCGTTGGGCCGCAGCGCCTGGGCGCCCGCCTTCAGACACCGATCGGCCAGCGGAATGTCCGAGGTGACGACCACGTCGCCCGGGCCGGCCCGCTCGGCGATCCAGTCGTCGGCGACGTCGGGCCCGGCGTCGACCACCACCTGTTCGATGAAGGACGCGCGCCGCGTCTGGATCCAGCCGTTGGACACCACGAAAACGTGCAGGCCACAGCGTTCGGCGACGCGATAGACCTCCTCCTTCACCGGACAGGCGTCGGCGTCGACGAACAGGCGCGGGGCCATGACCTCAGCGCCGGACGAACAGGCCGCGGGTCAGGCAGGAGAAGACCAGCCGCCCACCCTCGTCGAGCAGGTCGTGCTGGGCGATGACGATGCCCTTGTCGTCGCCCACCGGATCCTTGCCCATCACCGTCATCCGCCCGCGCAGCAGCTCGCCGGCGGGCGGATTGCGGAGGAACCTGAGACCGTCGACGGCCAGGACCTTGGACTGGGCCCAGCCGCGGCCCTTCTCGGCGAACAGCCGGTTCCAGAGCACATAGATCAGGGCATCCGGCGCCCCCGCCTCGAGGTCCCAGCCGGGAACGAACCGTTCGGCGAAGGCCTGGATGGTCTCGGCGTCGGCAGCGCAGACGCCGAGCGCAATGACCTCGCCCACCGACAGGTCTTCGAAATGGACGTGCAGCGGTTCGGTCATGCGGTCCGTCCGGTCAGACTCGGCGTCAGGGCTCTTCCGAGACCCGCACCAGCAGCTTGCCGTCGTGGTCGCCGGTGAACAAGCGATTCAGCGAGTCGACCGCGCCCGGCAGGCCATCGTCGACGTGGACCTTCCACTTCAGCGATCCGTCCGCCACCCAGGGACCCATTTCGGCGACCATTTCTTTCGCGCGATGGGCGTAGTCCAGCACGAGGAATCCCCGCACGTTCAGGCGATGGGTGATGATCCGGCCGAAGTTCGGCGACGGCGGCATGCGGGTGGCGTTGTAGGACGAGATCAGGCCGCACACGGCCATACGCCCGAAGGTCTTCAGGCGGTTGAAGACGGCGATCATGATCTCGCCGCCAACGTTCTCGAAATTCATTTCCACGCCGTCGGGGGCCAGCCGGTCCAGCGCCTGGCCGACGTCCTCGGACTTGTAGTCGATGGCGGCGTCGAACCCGAGCTCCTCGGTCAGCCACCGGCATTTCTCGGCCCCGCCGGCGATGCCGATGACGCGGGCGCCGCGCTGTTTGGCCACCTGACCGGCGATGGAGCCGACAGCCCCGGCCGCGGCGGAGATGACGAGGGTCTCTCCGGCCTGGGGCTTCAGAACGTCGGTGACGCCGAAATAGGCGGTCATGCCGGTCATGCCGACCACGGACAGGTGCGCCGTCAGGGGCAGGCCGGGGAAGCGATGCACGGGCCGCACCGCGCTTTCGTGCGCCACCGCATAGTCGGCCCAGCCGCCCGAGAAGGGCGTGACCGCGTCGCCGACGGCATATCGCCCGGACTTGGACGCCTCGACCACGCCGAGGGTCAGACCGCGCATGACCTCGCCCAGGCCGACCGGCGGCAGATAGCCTTCGACGTCGTTCATCCAGGTGCGGTTGGTGGGATCCAGCGACAGATAGACGGTGCGGACCAGAACCTCGCCGTCCTTCAGCTCGGGGATCGGCGTGTCGATCAACTCCAGATCGCCCGGCTGGATCAGGCCCTGGGGCCGGCGGCGAAGCACCCACTGACGGTTGACGGTCGGCATGGTGGCCCTCTCCTGCATTTCTTTTGGATACGGACCTTTAGAGCCCGGTCAGGCGGCAAGGTCCAGCCCGTGCCGCCAAAGAAAAGGCCGGGACCATGCGTAGTCCCGGCCGCAACGCGACGAGGGGCCCTGCCGGTGCCGGACGGGTCCACCGCAATTCTGCCCCTTGCACGGGCCCGTCCCGCTTCTAGGATTGGCGGCGCGCAGGGTCCGTGAGAGATCCGCGCCGGGGCGGGGACACAACGATGACCAACGACGCGACGACCGGGGTCCGGGACGAGGCCCAGGATGCGAAGACGATGCGCACCGTGGTCGGGGCGTCGGCGGCGGGGACCGCGTTCGAATGGTATGACTTCTTCATCTTCGGCTCGCTGACCGCCGTCATCGCGCGCCACTTCTATGCCGATGTGGGCGAGGCGGCTTCCTACATCCTGGCGCTGCTGACCTTCGGGGTCGGATTCGTGGTCCGGCCGCTGGGGGCCCTGGTGTTCGGCTGGTTCGGCGACAGGACGGGCCGCAAGACGACCTTTCTGGTCACCATCACCCTGATGGGGGTGGCGACTGTGGCGATCGGCCTTCTGCCCGACTATGAGCAGATCGGCATCGCCGCGCCGATCCTGCTGATCGTGATGCGCATCCTGCAGGGCTTCGCCCTGGGCGGCGAATACGGCGGCGCCGCCATCTATGTGGCCGAACATGCCCCGCGCGGGAAGCGCGGCTATCTGACCGGCTGGATCCAGACGACCGCGGCCCTGGGCCTGATCGGGGCCCTGTCCGTGATCCTCGCCACCCGGGCCATCGTGGGCGCGGAGGCGTTCGACGAATGGGGCTGGCGCATCCCCTTCCTGCTTTCGGCCTTGCTGCTGGGCGTTTCCCTGTGGATCCGGCTGCAGCTCAACGAGAGCCCGGCCTATGAGCGGATGAAGGCCGAGGCCGGCGAAAAGCGCGCACCCTATGTCGAAAGCTTCCTGCGCTGGAACAACGCCCGCTTCGTCCTGATCGCCCTGTTCGGCATCATGATCGCCCAGGGCGCGGTCTGGTACTGCGGCTATTTCTACGCCCGCTTCTTCATGGAGCGGGTGCTGAAGGTCGAGGTGAACACGGTCGACCAGCTGATGCTGGCGGTGACGGCGGTCTCGGCCTTCCTCTATGTCTTCTTCGCCTGGCTGTCGGATCGGGTCGGGCGCAAGCCGGTGATGCTGTTCGGCATGCTGCTGGCCCTGGCCGCCTTCTTCCCCGGCTTCCAGGCCCTGACGCGCGCGGCCAATCCGGCGCTGGCGGAAGCCCAGGCGGGCGCGCCGGTGGTCGTCGTTGCCGATCCGGCGACGTGCGCCGTCCAGTTCGACCCGGTCGGCAAGACCGCCTTCGCCAGCTCTTGCGACATCGCCAAGAGCGTCCTGTCCAACGCCGGCATCAGCTACGCCAACGAGGCCGCTGCACCGGGAACCCTGGCCGTCGTGCGGGTCGGGGCCACAGGGGTGAGCTCGGTCGAGGGCGAGGCCCTGGATGCCGCGGCCCTGAAGGCCGCGCGCGCGGACGTGGAGAGCCGGATCAAGGGCGCCCTCGTCGCCGCGGGCTATCCCGAGCGGGCCGATCCGGCGCGCATCAATCTGCCGGCCGTGTTCGGCATCCTGATGATCTTCATCATCGCGGCGACCGCCCTGTATGGCCCGCAGGCCGCGGCCCTGGTTGAGCTGTTCCCGACGCGGGTGCGCTACACGGCGATGAGCCTGCCCTATCACGTGGGCACGGGCTGGGTCGGCGGCCTGCTGCCGGCCGCCAGCTTCGCCCTGGTGGCCTGGTCGGGGAATATCTATTTCGGCCTGTGGTACGCGGCCGCCTTCACCGCCGTCGCCGTCGTGGTCGCCCTGATCTGGCTGCCCGAGACGAAGGGCCGCGATCTGGACACGATCGGCAGGTGAGGCGTTATGGCGTCCCATCCACCGGAGACGCCCGATGACCGCCCCTCGTGACGCCGGACTGAAGCTTCTGCGCCAGCACGCCCTGATCGGCGGCGAGGCGGTCAAGGGCGCGGCCCGCATCGCGGTCGACGATCCGGCGACGGGCGAGATCCTCGGCCATGTGCCCGATCTGGGCGCCGCGGAGACGGAGCGGGCCATCCGGGCCGCCGCCGACGCCTTTCCCGACTGGTCGCAGTCCGACCCGCACCGGCGGGCGCAGATCCTGCGCGACTGGGCCGCCCTGGTGGACGAGAACACCGATGGGCTGGCCGCCCTGATGGCGCTGGAAA
>CAMCIP010000093.1 GCA_945874855.1 Brevundimonas vancanneytii | reverse complement strand
ACACCGCCAGCGCGACCAGGGCAAAGGGCATCAGCGCCGCCCGCTGGGCCGCCAGGATGGCGTCCACATCCGCCGCCTCGAGCGTCAGCACGCCCAGCACCTGGCGCACATGACGGATGGGCACAGACACCGAGACGACGCGCTCCCCGGTTTCGGACCTGCGCAGGCCCACCTGGGGCGTGCCGGACAGGGCCGCCTCGACTTCCCGCGCCAGGGCGGCGCGGGCGCGATCGACCTGGGGGTCTGCGCCCGCCGGGGCCGTGGCCCCGATCCGGGCCATCTCGCGCGAGCCGACGGGCGGCAGAGGGCGGCCGGGAATCTGGTCCGACACCTGAAAGCTGTCGGCCACGAACAGACCGTCGGCATTGTGCACGCTGGCGCGCTGGCCTGCGGGGATGAAGGTGTCCCGAAGCCATTTCGGGGCCTCGATCTCGTCCAGGGCCGGGCGGGGCTCGCCTTCGGTGATCTCCAGTTCGCCCAGCACATTGGCCAGAAGTTCGGCCTGGGAGAGCAGCGACTCCTGGCGGGCCTCCACCAGGCCGCGCCGCCATTCGTTCAGCGCCAGCGCCCCGCCGAACAGGATCAGCAGGCTGAGCAGGTTCAGGATCAGGATCAGCGCGCCGAGCCGCGATCCCACCAGACGAAACCGCCCGTGGGTGCCCTCCCCGGGCGGCAGGCCGGCGTCCTGCGGATCAGCTTTCGCGGTATCGATATCCGACGCCATACAGGGTCTCGATGGCGTCGAACTCCGGGTCGACCATCCGGAACTTCTTGCGCATCCGCTTCACGTGGCTGTCGATCGTGCGGTCGTCGACATAGACCTGATCATCATAGGCCGCGTCCATCAGGTTGTCGCGGCTCTTCACGAAGCCGGGGCGTTGGGCCAGGGCCTGCAGCAGCAGGAACTCCGTCACCGTCAGCTTGACCGGCCGGCCCTCCCAGGTGCTCTCGTGGCGGGCCGGGTCCATGGACAGCTTGCCGCGTCGGATCGCGCGTGAGGCCGACTCGCTGGGCGTCTCCGGCTCCGACCCGTCCGCGCCGGTGCGCCGCAGCAACGCCTTGACCCGCTCGATCAGCAGTCGCTGGCTGAACGGCTTGTGGATGTAGTCGTCGGCGCCGAGGTTGAAGCCCAGGATCTCGTCGATCTCCTCGTCCTTGGACGTCAGGATGATGACCGGCAGGCTGGAGGTCTGGCGCAGGCGGCGCAGCACCTCCATCCCGTCCATGCGGGGCATCTTGACGTCCAGGATGGCCAGGTCGGGCGGATTGCTCTCCAGCGCTTCCAGACCGGTGGCCCCGTCGTGCCAGGCGGTGACCTTGTGGCCGTGGCTTTCCAGCGCCAGCGACACGGAGGCCACGATGTTCTCGTCGTCGTCCACCAGGGTGATGTTGGCCAAGTCGGTCTCCTCAGCAGTCTGCGCACGGCCGCGCCGGCGCATCGTCGTGGCGCATCAACGCGCGCGCAGCGTAACCGTTCTTCGACAAGAGGACGAGATTGCGGCGATTCGGGCTCCGTGCCGTCCCCGGCCTGCGAAACCCCGCCTTAAAGCCTGTGTGGCACGGTGGAGAACCCAGAACGCGGAAACTCCATGTCCGGCGCCGTCCACTATGAGGTCTTCATCCGCAAGACGGCGCCCGCGCCGTGGAGCCTGCTTATGGCGACCGAGGATCGCGGCCACGCGATGGAGACGGCCGAGGATCTGCTGCGCGACGACCGGGCAGCCGCTGTGCGCGTCACCAAGGAAACGCTCGACCCCGAAACCCTGCAGTTCTCCAGCCTGACCGTCCTCACCAAGGGCGCACCGGAGGTCCGGCGCAAGCGGGTGATCCCCGACGACCAGGCCGGTCCCCGCTGCGGGGCCCCCCAGGACATGTACTCCCCCCAGGCCCGCGAGACCCTGGCGCGGGTTCTGGAAGACTGGCTGTCACGTCAGGGGGTCACGGCCTTCGAACTGCTCCACCGGCCGGACCTCGCCGAAAAGCTTGAGGCGTCGGGCGTCGAGCTTCAGCACGCCATCCAGAAGGTCGCCGTGCCCGAGAGCCAGGCCGTGGGCCAGCCGGTGCATGACCTGATGCGCCACTATCAGAAGCTCGCCGACCGGACGATCGAACGGCTGGTCGTGGCCGGTCGCCAGCGGATGTTTCCCGAGCTGGAGGACCGCGGCCTGGCGGAGCTGGCCCACAAGCTGGCCGGATCGGCCGATCGGTCCTTCGTCATGGGGGGCGTCGTCTCGGGCGCGCTGAAGGGCTGCAAGGGGGCCCGCGCCCGGCTGGACCGGCTGATGGCCCTGGCCGATGCGGCCCCCGCCGACGGCCCGCCACGGGCCCTGGTCATGGTGGCCCTGGAACAGATCCTGTCGGAACTCATGGCCTCGCGCACGGGTCTGGCCGAAATCCTCGGCCCGTCTCTGGACCAGGGGGCCAGCCTGGCGGCCGTGGTCCGTATGGTGGCTCCGCGCGAGATCGAGGCCCTGGTCGCGGCCGATCCCCGGCTGGGCCTGCTGATCCCGGCCGTCGACGGCCCGGCGGCCCGGCTGGGCGCGCGGCTCTCGTCGGGAGAATTCCCCCTGCTGGGCGCCAGCCTTGCACGGATGGTGCTGCGTGAGCTGATGAGTCCCCGCCGTCTGCGCCCCCGCGACGCCCCCGGCGAGATCGACATCCTTCGCGCCCTGGCGATGACCCTGACCGCGGCCGCCGGGCGCCTGCTGACCCTCGAAGAGATCCAGAACGCCTTCATCGAACGGTCAAGGAGTCTGGTCACCGCCGACTTCGTGGCAGCCTTCGTCAAGGACTGCGGCACGGTGCAGTGCGAAGCCGAGCAACTGACCCGGCTGTGCGAGAACGTGACCGGCCTGGCCAACAAGCGCTCGGCCGCGCGCTGGCTGGCGGCCTGCGTGACCTCGCTGCGTTTCGAAAGCGAGATGCGACGCGCCCCGGACGGGTCGACACAGGCGCTGAAGACCCTGGCCGACCTGCAGCGCGCCGTGGTCGGTGCCGCCCTGTCGCCCACGGATCAGGATCAGATCGTGGCCGCCATAGGCACGGTCGGCGGAACGCTGGAGGCCGAAGGCCGCATCCTGGCCCAGGTGGCCCGCGCCCCTGCGCCCGTCCCCGCCCGGCTCCGGGTCCTGCTGCGGCTGGCGGCGGGGGAAACGGGGCCCCTCGGGCCCTGCGCCGACCGCGCCAGGGCGGAGGCGCTGAAGCTCTTGCGCGCCCCGGAGGTCCGGACCGCACTCAGCGCTGCGCCCGAAGCGGTGGCTCCGATCCGGGCCTTGATGAAACAGGTCGGTCTGGCGGCCTGATCAGTCGAAGATGTCGAAGATCGAGCCGCGCCGCTTGCCGTAGTGGCCGCGCTCGCCATACTCGCCGCGTTCGCCATATTCCCCCCGCTCGCCGCGCTCGCCATAGCCCCAGGGCTGGGGCGGCGGCTGCATCGGGGCCTGTTGCGGCCGGACCTGCGGCGGGGGCGGGGCGGCGGCGACAGGTGCGTCGGCGACGGCCGCCTGCATCAGATTCTCCAGCTCCCCGCGATCCAGCCAGACGCCCCGGCATTTGGGGCACATGTCGAACTGCACGCCCGACCGTTCGACGGTCTGCATGGGCGAATCGTCGTTGGGGCACATCAGAAGGGGCATGGAGGCTCCGGGCCGGTATGGGAACGAGAGGGTCGGGCGCCCGGCGCCGCGGATTGGGGGCCGGTCGAACGCCGGGGCGCCCGATGCGGTCCGACATCACACATACCGATCTGGCGCTGGAGGGGAAGGCACCGACCGGTTCGTGCCAGAGGGGCCCGTTCCGCGAATGTATCTTCGGTCAAGCAGCGTTGAAGTTCAAGGCGGCGTTTCAGCACACCTGTCCGGCCGCCCAGCCCGATGACCAGGCCCACTGGAAATTATAGCCGCCCAGCCAGCCCGTCACATCCACTGCCTCGCCGATCACGAACAGGCCGGGCACGCTGCGTGCCTGCAGGGTCTGCTGGTCCAGCTGGTCTGTCGCCACCCCGCCCAGGGTCACCTCCGCCGTCCGATAGCCCTCCGACCCGACGGGCTTGACGGTCCAGCCGTTGACCGCGGCGTCCAATCGCCTCAGGGCCGCGTCCGGCGCGTCGGCCAGATTGCCCGCCAGCCCCTCGGCCTCGACCAGCCGCTCGGCCAGCCTTGCCGGCGCCAGCCGCGCCAGGGCCGTATGCGGGGCCTGTCGGCCGTTGACCGCCTTCAGGGCCTTCAGTTCGGAGAAGACGTCCGCATCCGGGGCCATGGCCACGGTGATCGCCTCGCCCTCGCGCCAGAACGAACTGATCTGCAGGATCGACGGCCCGCTCAGGCCCCGGTGGGTGAACAGCAATCCCTCGCGGAACCGGGTCCTGCCACAGGCGACAACGGCGTCGACGGACAGGCCAGCCAAGGGGCTCCAGCGCGCCAGCCAGTCGGGATCGAAGGTCAGAGGCACCAGTGCCGGCCGGGTCTCCGTCATCCTCAGGCCGAACCCTCGCGCCGTCTCATAGGCCCAGCCCGTCGCCCCCATCTTGGGAATGGACTTGCCGCCTGTGGCCAGAACCAGCGACGCCGCCCGCACCGCCGTGCCGTCGGACAATGTGGCGTGGAAGCCGTCGCCATCGCGCGCCACCTCGGCCACCGCCGACCCCAGCGACAGGCTGACTCCCGCCGCGGCCATGTCGTCTGTCAGCATACGGACGATCTGCCTTGCGGAGTCGTCGCAGAACAGCTGGCCGAGGGTCTTTTCGTGCCAGGCGATCCCCGCGCGGTCCACGCGCTTGATGAAGTCATGCTGGGTGAACCGCTTCAGGGCGGAGGTGGCGAAGCGCGGGTTCTCGCCGAGGAAATTCCCCGGCCCGGTCCCCAGGTTGGTGAAGTTGCACCGCCCGCCACCCGAGATGCGGATCTTCTCGCCCGGTGCCCGGGCATGGTCGATCACGCGGACAGAACGCCCGCGCCGCCCGGCCTCGATCGCGCACATCATCCCCGCCGCGCCGGCGCCGACGACCAGGACGTCCAGACGTTCGGTGATCATGCCCAGCCGATACCAGTCCACCGCCGCGACCGACACCCCCGACGCGTCCCGTCGTCGCGGTTGCGATCCGGTCCCGGGAGTGGGATTGGCCCTTTACCGGAGGGACCTCATGACCACCTATCTGCTCCTCGGCCTCGGCCTGATCCTGCTGACGGTCGGCGGCGACACCCTCGTCCGCGGGGCGTCGACCGCGGCGCGCAGCCTGGGGGTCTCGCCATTGCTGATCGGCCTGACCCTGGTGGGCTTCGGCACTTCGACGCCCGAGCTGGTCACCAGTCTGGCAGCGGCCGCAGCCGGGTCGCCGGGCATAGCGGTGGGGAATGTGGTCGGCTCCAACACCGCCAACATCCTGCTGATTCTCGGCCTTACCGCCCTGATCGCGCCGATCGCGGTGGATCACGCCGCCTTTCGTCGCGATGGGCTGGTGCTGGTCGTCGCATCCCTCGTCTGTCTGGCGGCGGTGCTGTCGACCCTTGTCGACCGGCTGTGGGGGGCCGCCATGCTGGCCCTGCTCGTGGCCTATCTGGTCTGGGCCTATCTGGGCGAACGCAAGGCCCAACATGCCGAGCGGGCCAAGTATGAACACATCGCCGAAGACGCGCCGGACGCCCGCGGCGGTCTTTGGGTCGGGCTGGGACTCGCCGTCCTCGGCATCGGCCTGACCATCGGCGGGGCGCATCTTCTGGTGGAGAACGCCATACTCGTGGCCCGCCGTTTCGGCGTCTCGGACACCCTCATCGGCCTGACGGTGGTGGCGGTCGGCACCTCCCTGCCCGAGCTGGTCACCTCCGTCGTCGCGGCCCTGCGCCGACATGGCGACGTGGCCCTCGGCAACATCATCGGCTCCAACATCTACAATGTGCTCGGCATCCTCGGCATCACGGCCCTGGTCTCGCCGATCCGCGTGCCCGCCGAGATCGCGCGACTGGACATCTGGGTCATGCTGGCCGCCACGGCGCTGCTGGTGCTGTTCGTGCGCTCCGGCATGAAGATCGTGCGGTGGGAAGGCGCGGCCCTGCTGGCAGCCTATGGCGCCTATCTGTGGTGGCTGACCCGCGACCTGCTCTGAGCCGGCCCGGCACCCGGAAGGATCGCGCAAGTCGGCGTCCGGGTGCCGGTTTGGCGCATCGTCAGGCCAGGTCGAACCGGTCGGCGTTCATCACCTTGGTCCAGGCCGCCACGAAGTCCCTGACGAACTTCGGACCGGCGTCGGACTGGGCATAGACCTCGGCGATGGCCCGCAGTTGCGAGTTGGAGCCGAACACCAGATCCACGCGGCTGGCCGTCCACTTCAGCGCCCCGCTCGTGCGGTCGCGGCCCTCGAAGGCCTGTTCGTCCGCGTCGGTCGCCGTCCACACCGTGTCCATGGACAGCAGGTTGACGAAGACGTCGTGGGTAAGCTGACCCGGGCGGGCGGTGAAGACCCCGGCCTGCGACCGGCCACTGTTGGCGTCCAGCGCGCGCAGGCCGCCGACCAGCACCGTCATCTCCGGCGCCGTCAGACCCAGCAGCTGGGCGCGGTCGATCAGCATCTCCTCGGCCGACAGGGCGAACTGCTGCTTCTGATAGTTGCGGAAGCCGTCGGCCTCCGGCTCCAGCACCGAGAAGCTGTCGACGTCGGTCTGGTCCTGAGCGGCATCGGTGCGGCCCGGGGTGAAGGGGACCTGGACCTCATGGCCGGCCGCCTTCGCCGCCGCCTCGACGGCCGCGGCACCGCCCAGCACGATCAGATCGGCAAGCGAGACCTTCTTGCCGCCCGAAGCGGTCGCCTCGAAGTCGGTCTTGACGGCCTCCAGGGTCGCCAGAACGCCCGCCAGCTGGGCCGGGTCGTTGACGGCCCAGTCCTTCTGCGGGGCCAGGCGGATGCGGGCACCGTTCGCGCCGCCGCGCTTGTCCGAGCCCCGGAAGGTCGAGGCCGAGGCCCAGGCCGTCGCCACCAGCTCGCGCACCGACAGGCCCGAGGCCAGGATCTTCGCCTTCAGTGCGGCCACGTCGGCGGCGTCGATCAGCGGATGGTCGACCGCCGGGATCGGATCCTGCCACAACAGGTCCTCGGCCGGCACCCAGGGGCCCAGGTAGCGGGCCCTGGGCCCCATGTCGCGGTGGGTCAGCTTGAACCAGGCCCGGGCGAAGGCCTCGCGCAGGGCCTCGGGGTTCTCATGGAACCGCTTCGAGATCGGCGCATAGACCGGATCGACCTTCAGGGCGATGTCGGTCGTGGCCATCATCGGCTTGACCCGCTTGCCCGGGACATGGGCGTCGGGGGCCAGGTCTTCGTCGGCGATGCCGATCGGCGTCCACTGCTGGGCGCCGGCGGGGCTCTTCGTCAGTTCCCAGTCATACTTGAACAGCAGGTCGAAATAGCCGCTGTCCCAGCGGATCGGGTTGGAGGTCCAGGAGCCTTCCAGGCCCGAGGTGATGGTGTGCTGCCCGCGGCCGCTTTCCCAGCTGTTCTTCCAGCCCAGGCCCTGTTCCACAATGCCGGCGCCTTCGGGCTCGACGCCCACATGGGCCGCGTCGCCCGCGCCATGCGCCTTGCCGAAGGTGTGGCCGCCGGCGATCAGGGCCACCGTCTCCTCGTCGTTCATGGCCATGCGCGCGAAGGTCTCGCGGATGTCGCGGGCGCTGGCCAGGGGGTCCGGCGTGCCGTTGGGCCCTTCCGGGTTGACGTAGATCAGGCCCATCTGGACGGCGGCCAGCGGGTTATCCAGCTCGCGGTCGCCCTTGTAGCGCGCATCTCCCAGCCAGGTGTCCTCGGCGCCCCAGTGGACGTCCTCCTCCGGCTCCCAGACGTCCTCGCGGCCGAAGCCGAAGCCGAAGGTCGTAAAGCCCATGTCCTCCATGCCGACGTCGGCGGCCAGGATGAACAGGTCGGCCCAGCTGACGGCGTTGCCGTATTTCTGCTTGATCGGCCACAGCAGGCGGCGCGCCTTGTCCAGGTTGCCGTTGTCCGGCCAGCTGTTCAGCGGGGCGAACCGCTGCGTCCCCGAGCCGGCCCCGCCGCGGCCGTCGCCGGTGCGATAGGTCCCGGCCGAGTGCCAGGCCATGCGCACGAAGAAGGGCCCATAGTGACCATAGTCCGCCGGCCACCAGTCCTGGCTGTCGGTCTGCAGCGCCCGCAGGTCGGCCTTCAGCGCGTCGACGTCCAGCCCCTTCAGCGCCTCGCGATAGCTGAACCCCTCCGGAAACGGCGACACCAGCGAGGAGTGCTGCGACAGGATCTTCAGGTTCAGCTGGTTGGGCCACCAGTCGCGGTTCGACCGCCCGCCAAAGCGCGTGTGGAACCGCACCCCGGGCTTCATCGGGCACTGGGTCGTGGGTTCGGCGCGGTCGTTTCCGTCCATGGCGTGTCTCCGGTCGACGATGTGAGGTGGCGGAACAGGTTTTGCCCTGATCCCGCAAGAAGCGGAAGGCGTCTGTCAGAGGCGCGGTCGGTCCCGCGGGAGTCGATCGCGCCCGGCCCCCGGACGCGGGCCGGGGCCGGCGTCCGGGGCCTGAAGAACGCGGGGAGGAGACAGAAAGGGGATAACTCTCTCCTCCCCCTGACCCCGGGCCCATACACGGCCCCGGGCTGGTCCCGGCACGCCGGGGACGGCGAACCTGTCGGGATGTGACAGGAAGATAACACCGCCCGAACCATCAGGGGAAACTGGAATTCTGGATAGTCAGGATAGGTCCAGCC
>CAMCIP010000092.1 GCA_945874855.1 Brevundimonas vancanneytii | reverse complement strand
CGCAGGCCGCCGCGCAGCTTGTTGACCACCAGGGTGGCCAGGGCCTCGCCCTCGATGTCCTCGGCGATGATGACCAGCGGACGGCCCGACTGAACCACGGCTTCCAGGATCGGCAGCATGGCCTGCAGCGAGGACAGCTTCTTCTCGTGCAGCAGGATCAGGGGCTCCTCGAGCTGGGCCTCCATCTTGTCGGCATTGGTGATGAAGTAGGGCGACAGGTAGCCGCGGTCGAACTGCATGCCCTCGACGACGTCCAGCTCGGTCTCGGCGGTCTTGGCCTCCTCGACCGTGATCACGCCTTCATTGCCGACCTTTTCCATGGCCTTGGCGATCATCTCGCCGACTTCCACGTCGCCGTTGGCCGAGATGGTGCCGACCTGGGCGATCTCGGAGTTGGCCGAGACCTTCTTGGACGAGGCCTTGATGTCGGCGATGACGGCGGCCACGGCCTTGTCGACGCCGCGCTTCAGATCCATCGGGTTCATGCCGGCGGCCACGGCCTTGAGGCCTTCCTGCACGATCGACTGGGCCAGGACGGTGGCGGTGGTGGTGCCGTCGCCGGCCTTGTCGTTGGTCTTGGAGGCGACTTCACGGATCAGCTGGGCGCCCATGTTCTCGAAGGCGTCTTCCAGCTCGATTTCCTTGGCGACCGAGACGCCGTCCTTGGTCGAGCGCGGGGCGCCGAAGGACTTCTGGATGATGACGTTGCGGCCCTTGGGGCCCAGGGTCACCTTGACGGCGTTGGCCAGGACGTTGACGCCCCGCAGCATCTTCTCGCGGGCGTCGGTGGAGAACTGAACTTGTTTGGCGGCCATGTGAGGCAGCTCCTGTCTGTCGTTTGGGGGGAAGAAGGGGTCGGCCGTCCGGTGCTTACGAGAGCACGCCCAGGACGTCGGATTCCTTCATGATGATCAGGTCATCGCCGTCGATCTTCACTTCCGTGCCCGACCACTTGCCGAACAGGATGCGGTCGCCGGCCTTGAGGTCCATGGCGATGTGCTTGCCGTCCTCATCGCGGGCGCCGGGGCCGACGGAGACGACTTCGCCTTCCTGGGGCTTTTCCTTGGCGGTGTCGGGGATGATGATCCCGCCCTTGGTCTTGGATTCTTCTTCAACGCGCTTCACGAGCACGCGGTCGCCGAGCGGACGAAACGCCATCGGTGGATGTCTCCCTGTAAATGATCTGGTCAGGCGCCCCGGGGGGTGAGCGCTTTTGGCAGCCGCCGACCCCGAGTGCTAACGCGGTGCGGACTTAGGCGCCGGGACCCCGCGCGTCAAGGGCGCGACGGCCGTCAGCTGCCGTTCGAGAGCGCCCAGGCAGCCTCGACCAGACGCCGGAAAAGGGGCGCGGCGCGGCGGCTGGGGTCGCGGCCCTCCAGTCGCAGGCCATCCCGGCGGAACAGGGCGTCGCGGGCCGGACGCAGCACCGCCAGGGCGTCGCCCGGCCGCTCCCGCGCGACCAGGAAGGCCCCGTGGCTGGCGGCCTGGAGCACGGCGTCGGGATGCCCCGGCGGCTGACGCGCCGCCAGGATGTCGCGCGATCGCACGGCCAGGGTCTCGGCCTCCGTCGTCCGGCCCAGACCGACCAGGGCCTGGCCGTAGCCGTCCAGGGTGGTGACCAGATCCGGGCTGTCGGCGCCCAGCCCCGCCTCCAGCACCGGCAGGGCGGTCTCGAACAGCGGCAGGGCCTCGGCATGGCGGCCCTGATCGACGAGGCTGAAGGCCAGGTTGGCGGTGGCGACGCCGGTGAAGGGATGGTCGGGACCGACGATCTCCAGCGCCAGCGCTCGTCGAAAGACCGGCTCGGCCTGGTCGCCGCGCCCGTCGACGTGCAGCAGCCAGCCCAGATTGGTCAGGCACTGGGCCAGAAGCACAGGGTCGTTCCGGCCCTCGGCGATGGCCACGGCGCGCCGGTGGGCCCGCTCGGCCTCGGCCATCCGGCCGGTCCGGCGCAGGATATTGCCCAGATTGCTGAGCGCGAGGGCGACCTCCTCATTCTGCGCCCCATAGGCGGCCTCATAGATGACGAGGGCGCGGCGCTGGACCGGTTCAGCCTCGGCATAGCGGCCCTGGGCCATCAGGGCGTTGGCCAGCTGGTTGAGGGCGTCGGCGTAATAGGGGTCGGCCTCGCCGAGCAGGCCGGCGCGCAGGACGATCACCTCACGGGCCGCGGCCTCGGCCTCGCTGAAGCGCCCGAGGGCGTCGAGGTTCTTGCCGCGCTCAAAGCCCAGATCGGCGCGCGCGGCGGGACCCGGCCCGACCAATGTTTCGGCGCGGGCGATGATCGCCAGGGCCTCGGCATGGCGGCCCTGGATGTAGCGGAGCCGGGCCTGGACGAGCAGGGGCGGCGCCAGATCGACGGCGTCGGGGCCGAGGGCGTCCTCGACCACGGCGACGGCCTGCAGCAGGGCGGCGTCGGCCCCGGCCGTCTCGTCCAGACCCAGGCGGACCTTGGCGACCTCGACCCAGGCGGCAGAGGCGCCGGCGACGTCGCCCACAGCGGTGCGGTCTTCGGCCAGCGACTGATACAGCCGTGCCGCGCCCGCCAGATCGCCGGCGGCCGCCATCTGTCGCGCCTCGGCGATGCGGACGTCGGTGACGACGAGGGTCGGCGGCGGCGGGGGGGGCGGAGGCGGCGCGACCGGCGGGGGCGGAGGCGGGGGTGGAGGCGGCGGGCGATCCTGCGCCACCGCCTGACCGGCCAGGGCCAGAGTCGCCGCGACCAGCAGTGTGCCGCCAGGAGAAAGGACCCGCCTCATGCCGCGAACCTGAAGCCTTGCCCGACGATCCGCAAGCCGGGCGGATGAACGCAGGATGAACGACGGCCGGGCGGGGCGTTCAGACTTTCGACGGCAGGCTGCGGGTTCATCGCCGAACCGGAGCGTCCGCCATGCCCGCAAAGACCCTTCTGGCCCTCGCCGGCCCCCTTGCTGCCGTCCTCCTGCTGGCCGCGCCGGCCTCGGCCCAGCACCATGGCCGCGACCGCGACCGGGATCGCGATGACGATCGCACCGAGGACGTGCTGATCGGTGCCGCCGTCGGTGCCCTTGCCGGGGCAATCCTGGGCGAGGGCGACGGGAGCTATGTGCTGGGCGGCGCCCTGGCCGGGGCGGCGCTGGGCGCAGGGTCGGGCGATGACGACTGCAGCTATTACCGTGGCGGGCGGTGCTACCGGAACCGGGGCCACTGGGAACGCGAGCACGGGATCGACAGTCGCGACGGCTACGATCGCCGCGAGCGCCGCCGTTACGAACGGGGCGAGCGTCGCGATGACCGCCGCGAATGGCGCCGCGACCGCCGTTGGTGATCGCCCGCGCGGACTGACCCCGGTTCAGTCCCGGGCGGACAGCCGGGCCAGAAGGTCGGCCGTCGAGGGGTCGAGGCCGTCGGAGGCCCGGCCTGCCTCGGCGTCGGCCAGCAGGCCGCGGGCCATGACCTTGCCCAGCTCCACACCCCATTGATCGAAGCTGTTGATCCCCCAGATCACACCCTCGACGAAGGTCTTGTGCTCATAGAGGGCGATCAGGGCACCGAGGGCGCGCGGCGTCAGGGCATCCATCACGAGGGTGGTCGAGGGGCGGTCGCCCGGGAAGGCCTTGTGCGGGGCCAACCGGTCGGCTTCGTCCTCATCGGCACCGCCGAAGATCAGTTCGGCGCGGGCCTCGGCGGCGGTCTTGCCGATCATCAGGGCGCGGGCCTGGGCCAGGGCGTTTGACCACAGCGGCGCCTGTGAGGCCTCTCCCTCGAGCGTCGACCGGACCACAACGAACTCGGCCGGCACCACCTGCGGGCCCTGATGGATCTGCTGGAAGAAGGCGTGCTGGCCATTGGTCCCGGGTTCGCCGAACACGATCGGGCCGGACACCCCCGCGGGCGAGCCGTCCAGCTTCACTCCCTTGCCGTTCGATTCCATCTCCAGCTGCTGGAGGAAGGCCGGCAGTCGGCGCAGGCCGTGGGCATAGGGGGCGACGGTGCGCGCGCTCCGCTTCAGGCCCGCCACGTTCCAGACCTGGGCGAGGGCCATCAGCACCGGACCATTGACCGCCAGCGGGGCGGTGCGGAAATGGGCGTCCATCTCCGCCGCACCCTCCAGCAGCTCGGAGAAGGCGTCCCAGCCCAGGCCGACGGCGCAGGACAGGCCGACCGCGGACCACAGCGAATAGCGCCCGCCGACCCAGTCCCGGAAGGCGAAGGTGCGGCCGCACCCGAACCCCTGGGCCCGCTCCGGCGCCGCGGTCACGCCCACGAGGTGACGGCCGAGCTGGCGCGCCGGCACCCCGGTCTTCAGCCAGGCCCGGGCGGCCTCGGCATTGGCCAGGGTCTCCTGGGTGGTGAAGGTCTTGGAGACGACGATGACCAGGGTGGCTTCAGGGTCCAGACCGGCCAGGGCCTCGGCCATCTCGCGCGGGTCGACATTGGCCACGAAGCGCAGGTCGATGGTCGGCTCGATCGGCCGCAGGGCGTCCCAGACCAGTCGGGGCCCCAGGTCCGACCCGCCGATGCCGATGTGCACCACGGCTTCGAATGGCCGCCCTCCGGCCCCCGTCTCGCGGGCGCTCCGCACATCCTCGGCGAAGGCGGCCATGGCGTCGCGCATGGCCTCCACCTCATGCGACACGGCCTCGTCCAGCGCCGAATAGGTGGCGCCGTCGGGTGCGCGCAGGGCGGGGTGCATGACCGCCCGACCCTCGGTCGTATTGACGGCCTCACCGCCGAACAGGGCGGCGCGGCGTCCCTCGACGCCGGCGGCGCGGGCCAGGTCGAGACAGGCATCCAGCGCCTTGCCGCTCCACGCCTGTTTGGACAGGTCCAGCCTCAGGCCGGCGACGTCCAGGGCCATGTGCGCCATCCGGTCGGGCTCGGCCGCGAACCGGTCGACGATCCGCGTCCCGGCGTCGGCCGCCAGCGCCTTGTCGAACGCCGTCCAGGCCCGGCTCAGGGCGTCGGTCTTGGCGGGCGGCATGGCGGGCTCCGGTCGAAGGGGACGTCAAGCGTCCGTTTACGGGTCAGGCGTAGGGGGATTCAATGACTGAGTCGCCGTCCATGCGGGGACCGTCGAAAAGGATACTCGCCATGACCTGCGGCCTGGCCCTCGCCGTCGCCCTCAGCCTGGCCGATCCGGCCGTCGCCCTATCGGCAGCCCAGCCCCACTGGACCGCCGGTGACCCTGTCGCGGTGGCCGGCGAGCCGCTGTTCGTCGACATCGTGGCCCGTGCCGACCGTTTGCGGACGACGGCCCTGGCCTGGATCCCGGCCGACCTGTCGGCCCTGCTCGGCGGCCCCGACTGGGCCGGGTTCAAGGCCGACGCCCTCGCCCTTGCCGACCGCGACATGCAGGGGCACCTGGTACTGGCCGAGCGCGGCGTCGACGGCGACCTGAAATGCATCCTGCGGGGCATTTCCGAGGACATCCCCCTGCGCCTGACGGCCATGGAGGCGGCGACGACCGACGCCGACCGCGCCGCCGCCCTGTCCGACCTGGTCCATCTTCTCGACGACAATGTCGCGGTGATCACCACCCCGCCGCAGCCCGAAGCCTGATCAGGCTTCGGGCTCGACCGTCACCGGGCGGTTGATCGCGCCGCCGGCAAGGGCGGCGGCTCATGCGGCGTCTCCGGGCTCAAGGCCTTGCGGCCAGGTCCTGAAGGGCCCGCACGACTGTGCCCTCCGTCAACAGTTGCGGCAGGATGCGCGGTGCGCCGCCGTCCGCGGGATAGAGCAGATACAGGGGCACGCCCGAGCGGCCGTGCAGGGCCAGTTCGGCCGCGATGGCGTCGTCGCGCCGGGTCCAGTCGCCGACCAGATAGACGGCGCCGGCCGCCTCCAGCGCCGCAGCCACGCGCGGGGAGGACAGGGCCGCCCGCTCGTTCAGCTTGCAGGTCACGCACCAGTCGGCGGTGAAATTGACCAGCACGGGTCGGCCGTCGGCCCGGGCGGCGGCCACCGCCTGCGGCGACCAGGGCTGTGAGGCCAGGGCGGACGCGGTTGCCGCCTCGGGGCCCGCCGTCGGCGCGGGCAGGCGAGCGGCGGCCACCACGGCGACAGGAACCAGCAACAGGGCCAGGGCGGCGGCCAGGCCGAAAGCGGCCCGACCCCGGCCCCCGGCCTCCTGGGCCCGGCCGTACAGCCACAGGCCCAGGGCCGTGGCCAGACCGGCCGCCAGGACGAGGGCGAGCGCCTCGGGACCCGTCTGGGCGGCGACCACCCAGACCAGCCACAGGGCCGTGCCGTACATCGGAAAGGCCAGCAGGCCCTTCAGCCGCTCCATCCAGACGCCGGGTCGCGGCAGCCGCGCCAGCAGGCCAGGGCTGAAGCTGACCGCGACATAGGGCAGGGCCAGGCCGAGGCCCAGGGCCAGAAAGACACCGAGGGCCGCCGGCCAGGGCAGGACGAGGGCGGCGCCGAGGGCCGCGGCCATGAAGGGCGCCGTGCAGGGCGCGGCCACGGCCACGGCCAGCACGCCCGTCAGAAAGGCTCCGGCCGTTCCGCCCGGACGGGCCAGGGGGCCCCCCGCCGCCGACTGCAGGCCTGTGCCGAGCTGGAAGACGCCCGACAGGTTCAACCCCACGCCCAGACTGAGCAGGGACAGGGATGCGGTCACCGCGGGTGACTGAAGCTGGAAACCCCAGCCGACCGCCTGCCCCGCGGCCCGCAGGCCCAGCATCAGGGCGCCGAGCGCCAGAAAGGCGACCAGCACGCCCGCCAGAAAGGCGAGGCCGTCACGCCGGGCCCGCGGCGCGTCGTGGGCGGCCGAGGCCAGACCGGCCGCCTTCATGGCCAGAACCGGGAAGACGCAGGGCATCAGATTCAGGATCAGCCCCCCCGCCAGGGCCAGTCCCAGGGCCGCGGCCCAGCCGACGCCGCCCGCCGACGTGGGCGCCTCGGTCGACAGGGCGCCCCGTTCGCTCGCGCCGGTCAGGGCCGGGCCGGGGTCGGCCGTGATCTCATAGGCCCCCCGGTCGGTGTCCAGCACCCCCGACAGGGCGCGCGCGCCGGGCCCGTAGCCGCGCCCCGGCGTCAGCGTCAGGGCCAGGCCCTGCGCGCCGCGCCGCCCGGCCTGGACGGCCGCATGGTCGATCAGGCCGCCCTCGAAGGGGAAGAAATAGGCGCGGGTCACGCCGTCCAGCTCCGGCCCCGTGGCGGTCAGGGTCGGCCGGCCGTCCTCGCCGCGGGTGACCCGGGCCTGGATCGGCGCGGGGCGGGGCGAGGTCTCCAGAACCCGGCGGATCGCCGGGGCATGTGTGGTGTCGGCCGCCGCCCCGGCCGCGACGGGCAGGGTCAGGTTCAGTGTCAGCTCGTCAGGCACGCACATCTCGGCGCTGCAGACCAGAAACAGGGCGCTGACGGTGAAGGTCAGACGCCGGCCCGGCGCGGCGTCGGCGGGGACGGCGATCGGTACGGGCAGGTAGACGACGCCCGAATAGCCATAGTTCATCAGGTCACCGAGACGCTGCCGCTCCGGCAGGGGCCAGATGATGTCCCCGGCTCCGAACCCGGCGGGCAGACGCCAGGCCAGTGTCGTCGGGCCTCCGGAGTCGCCGGGATTGCGCCAGTAGGTGTGCCAGCCCGGCGCGATGTCCTGACGGACGGCCAGCATCAGGGTCGATCCGGGGGTGGCCCAGGCCGACAGGGACACAAGCTCGGCCTCGATGCGCACCGTCGACTGCGGGCCGGCGCGGACCGGCAGGTCAGGGGCGGCCGCATCCTGGGCCGCCGCAGGAACGGCGAGACCCAGAATCAGGGACAGGGTGAGCAGCAGGCGGAGCAAGACGGGACACGCCTCCGGGACCGGGAACCTCGTCCTACAGGCGTGGTCGGCTTCGTCCAAGGGCGGGCGCGGTGACCGTCGGTCACACGGCCCGGACCGTCAGCGCGGGCGAGCCTGGATCAGCACCTGGGTGCGGCGGCGCAACGGCTCCTGGGTCCCGTCGGGGTTGGTGGCCCCGGCGTCGCCCGCGGCCTCGATCTCGAAAGCCGGGACGGGCCAGCCCTTGGCCTCGAAGGCCTGTGCCACCGTCTGGGCGCGGCGCTGGGACAGGGACAGATTGGTCTCGGGCGTGCCCGTGGCCGAGGCCAGACCGATCACCGTGACATGGGTGATCTCGCAGCCCGCCATCTGACGGGCCATCAGGTCGATGGCCTGACGCGCCGGCTGGGTCAGGGTCGCGGCGCTTTCCGCGAAATAGACATCGAAGGTCCGCGACGCACAGGCCGTGGACGGCGCCACCAGATCGGCGCGCTCCGCAGACGGACCGGCGGCGCAGCCGCCGAGCAGCATCAGCCCCATGGCGCAGGCTGAAAGCCCACCTGTTTTCGCGAACATGACGGAATCCCCCTGTGAACCTTGGCCTGACGCCGATCCTCGCACGAGGTTTCGTCCAGGGCGACAGCCCAGGTGAAAAAGCCCGCCCCGATATCCGGGGCGGGCTCCTTCATCCAAGCCGACCGCGATCAGCGGTAGCGGCGGCCGTCCGGATAGTAGCAGTCGCCTTCCGGATAGCAGTAGATGCCGCGTGCCTGGTCGTAGCGCTGGTTGCTGCGGTCCTGGGCAGAGCCGCGGATGGCGCCGGCGGCGCCGCCCACGACCGCGCCGATGGCCGCGCCGCGGCCGGCGTTGCCGTCGCCCACATTGTTGCCGATGATGGCCCCGGCGACGGCTCCGACGCCCGCGCCGATGGCGCCCTGACGGGTCGCCTCATTCATTCCGTAACCGTCGCTGGCGCAGGCGGAAGCCAGCAGGCCGGCGGCCGCGATGGCGATGAGAGCCTTGTTCATGATCGATCCCTTGAAAAATCCCGGTTCGCCCCC
>CAMCIP010000091.1 GCA_945874855.1 Brevundimonas vancanneytii | reverse complement strand
AGTTTCTCACCCCAGGCCGACCGGATCATCTGCTCGACCAGATCGACACCGGTGATCAACTCCGTCACCGGATGTTCGACCTGCAGCCGGGTGTTCATCTCCAGGAAGTAGAAGGACCTGTCCTGTCCCGCGACGAACTCGACCGTGCCGGCGCTGTCGTAGTTCACGGCGCGGGCCAGGGCGACGGCCTGGGCCCCCATGGCCATGCGGGTGGCCGCATCCAGCAGGGGGGAGGGGGCCTCCTCGACAACCTTCTGGTTCCGACGCTGGATCGAGCACTCGCGCTCGAACAGGTGCACGACGTTGCCGTGCTTGTCGCCCAGCACCTGGATCTCGATGTGTCGGGGGTCGACGATGAATTTCTCCAGGAACACCCGGTCGTCGCCAAAGGCATTCAGCGCCTCGGCCTTCACCGCCGCGAAGCCCTCGGCCATGTCGGCGTCGGAATGGGCGACGCGGATCCCCTTGCCCCCGCCGCCGGCCGAGGCCTTGATCATGATCGGATAGCCGATCTGGTTGGCGATCCGCACGGCCTCGTCCGGCGTCTCGATCAGGTCCATGTGGCCCGGCACCGTCGACACGCCTGCGGCGGCGGCCAGTTTCTTGGAGCTGATCTTGTCGCCCATGGCGTCGATCGCCTCGGGATTGGGCCCGATGAAGGCGATGCCCTCGTCGCGCAGCCGCCGGGCGAAGGCGGCGTTTTCCGACAGGAAGCCATAGCCGGGGTGCACGGCTTCCGCCCCCGTCGCGCGCACCGCCTCCACGATCCGGTCCGCCAGCAGATACGACTGGGCGGCCGGCGCGGGACCGATGTGCACAGCCTCGTCCGCCATCTCGACGGACAGCGATCCCGCGTCGGCGTCGGAGAAGACCTGGACGGTCGCAATGCCCATCCTGCGGCAGGTCTTGATGACCCGAACCGCGATCTCGCCACGGTTGGCGATCAGGATCTTCTTGAACATGGGCTGAATCCTGGGTCCCTGCAGCTTGAAACCATCGTGATCGGGCCGCCCCGATTAGGCCGCGAAGACGGGCGAGTAAACCGAGGGTCGGGCTCGCGCGTTCGGGGTCCGGGCTTGGCAAGTCCCGGTCCAGACGCTTTAACGTCGCCCGCATCCCCCGAATGGCTTTCCGGAGTTTCCTCGATGTCCTTTCGCCTGCTGACTGCCGCCTCCGCCGTCGTGTTGACCTTGAGCGCGGTCGCCGCCCAGGCCCAGGACTTCAGCGCCCTCGCGGTGCAGGACCTGACCAAGGCCGAGGAGGAGATCCGCCAGAACCACCCCGCCCTGACCACCCCCGGTGTGGAGAGCGAAGCCTTTCGCTCGTGGCTGAACGGTGGCCTGCGGCAGGCCCTGTCGTTCGCGCCCCGCGTCAACTCCGGCGACAGCCACGCCTATCTGATGCGGTACTATGCCGCCGGCTTCCGCGATCCCAGCGTTCGCCTGGATCCGACCTTCGACCTGCTGGGCCCCTATTTCGCTACCAGCTGGGCCGGCATCGCCACCGGCTGGCGCGACGGCAAGTATGTGGTGACCTATGTGCAACCCGGTCTGCGTCGGGCCCCGCCGCTGGGTTCGGTCGTCACCGAGTGCAACATGATTCCGATCGAGCAGTTCGCCAAGGACAAGCTCGACCTCTGGGAAGGCGACCTGACCACCGAGGCGGGCCGCGTCTATTCCGCGCCCTATCTGCTCTGGAACCGGAACAACCCCTTCACCCGCGGCGTGCCCCAGACCTGCAAATTCCAGTCGGGCCGTGGCCGTCCGCGTGACTTCGAGCTGCAGATCCAGCCGGTCAATCCCCAGGCGATGGAGGCGGCCTATCGTGCCACGGTCTTCATGGCCGGGGCCCAGCCCCTGGGTATTGAGGACGTCGGCGGGCTTCCCTGGGTCCGCGTCAACACCCTGGCCGATGAGGCCGACTGGCGCACCTTCAATGCGGCGCTGGAAGGCGCCGTGGACACCCTCCGCGGCCCGCAGGGCTTCGTGCTGGACCTGCGCGCGGCCGGCGACGACGAATACACCTCGCTGCGTCGCGCCTATGGTATCGCCAACCGCATCTGGACGCCGGAATACACCGTCAGTCGCCAGCCGGCCGCCGAGTCGATCACCTATCGCGCCACGCCCGACAACCGGACCTGGTTCGCCGAGACCCTGGGCCGGATGGAGGGCGACGCTGCCTTCGCCGCCGAGAACCCGGCGGTGATCGAGGAGACGCGCGCCGTCGTCGCGGCCTTCGACGCCGCCCTTGCGGCCGGTCAGGACACCTTCAGCCTGGGCGGCCGTCCGGCTCCGGCCGACACGGGCGCCGCGAACCCGGTCCAGGGTCCCGTGGTCGTGCTGGTGGATCCCGGCTGCGCCGGCGCCTGCCTGGACCTGCTGGACCTCCTGGTGCAGCTGCCGAACGTGCGGATCGTGGGAAGCCAGACCTCGGGCGGCTCGATCTTCGTCGAGCCCACCCTGCTGCGCCTCCCGTCGAACTATGCCGACCTGGAATATGGCCACAAGGCCTGGACCGGGCGGTCGCGCGGCCATCTGGATCCCTACACCCCGGAGGCCGGCCTGACCTACACCGGTAACCCCGCGGATGAGGCGGCGGTCCGGGCCTGGGTGTCCACCATCTTCACTGGTCCCGTCACCGGCGGTACCCGCCGCGCGAGCTCTGGCGGCGGCTGAGCCCGGTCGGGCGGTTGGCGCTCGGCGCGGGCACGCCTATCTAGGGCGCATGACCGATCCGACGCCGCGCTCTCCCTCCGGCCTTGACCTGACCCCACCCACCGACGGCCAGCGCGTCGCGCTGGAAGCCGACCTGTCCGCCGAGGAGCGGCGCATCCTTCTCGCCCATGGCACCGAGGCGCCCTTCTGCGGCGTCCTTCTGGGCGAGAAGCGGCCCGGGGTCTTCTGTTGCCGCATGTGCGGCCTGCCCCTGTTCAGGGCGGGCACCAAGTTCGACAGCGGCACCGGCTGGCCCAGTTTCACCGAGCCGGTCGACGCGGTCCACGTCCGGGCGGTGGAGGACCGCGCCTATGGCATGGTCCGCACCGAGACCCGCTGCGCCCGCTGCGACAGCCATCAGGGCCATGTCTTTCCTGACGGTCCGCCGCCGACCGGTCTTCGCTACTGCATCAACTCCGTGGCCCTGACCTTCGTCGAGGCCGGGCGGCCCCTGCCGGACCCCCTGGGTCGCGGCGACGGGACGGCCTGATCTTGGCCCCATTCCGGGTGACTGTGGCGAGCGGTTCGGAGTCCCGCCCATGCTGATCGCCGCCCTCGTCCTCGCCGCTGCCGTGCAGGATCCACCGCCGGCCCCGCCGCCCGTGATCCGCCTCGATCCGCAGATCCAGCGCTGGCTGGACAGCAGCAGCGCCGCGGCCGGCGAGCGCGAGCGCGGCCCCATCTGGGACGATGGGCGAATCCATGGCGAGGTCTCGGTGTCCGTCGGCTCCGACGGCTGGCGCGCCTGGGGTGGAGAGCTGGATGTGCCGGTCGGCGCCGGTCGCATGTCCCTGCGGCTCAACCAGTCCGAGGGCGGGGACGCCTGGCGGGCCTGGCCCTATGAGGACCATGACCGCCATCGCCGGTCGCCGGGTCCGCCCCGCGCGATGCAGGAACGCCCGGCCTGGTGACCGGGATCAGATGGTGCCGCCGGGGGGAATCGAACCCACGACCTCAGCCTTACCAAGGATGCGCTCTACCACTGAGCTACGGCGGCGGAATCTGAGGAAGCGGCCGTATAGCCAACCGGGCGCCCGGGGGAAAGCCCTGATTTCGGTGGACGTCGGGCCGCGGTCGCGCGATCCCGGTTCCATGAGCGACCCGCCCAAATCCCCGCCGCCCCCCGCGAAAGACGCGCCGACCGCGGCCCAGGCCGCCCGGGCCGCGCGCCTGGCCTCCGCCCTGCGGCTGAACCTGCGTCGTCGCAAGGCCACCACCGCCCCGGCCGATCCTGACGAAAGCGGCTGAAAGTCATCATGGCCGTCTCGCGCGGGCCCTTTCGCAATGCGGGAGAGCCGCGCTAGACAGGTCGGCCAACCGGGCGTGACCCGGACGCAACAGGATCGACATGGACCGTATCGCCATCCAGGGCGGCGCCCTTCTGAACGGGACCATTCCCGTCTCGGGCGCCAAGAATTCCGCCATCAAGCTGATGTCGGCCGCGATCCTGACGGACCAGCCCCTGGTCCTGACCAATATGCCGCGCCTGGCCGACACGGCCTTCCTGGGCCAGCTGCTCGCCGGCCTCGGCGTGTCGGTGGAGGAGGGGAACGGCGGCGACGACCAGTGGACCCGGCTGCACGGCGCCGAGATCACCTCGACCTTCGCCTCCTATGATCTGGTGCGGAAAATGCGCGCCAGCTTCAACGTGCTGGGCCCGCTGCTGGCCCGGACCGGCGAGGCGAAGGTGTCCCTGCCCGGCGGCTGTACCATTGGCGCACGGCCGGTCGATCTGCACCTGCAGGCGCTGGAGGCTCTGGGAGCCGAAATCGAACTGGCCGAGGGCTACGTCAACGCCCGCGCGCCCAAGGGGCTGAAGGGGGCGGAGATCGACTTCCCCTTCGTCTCGGTGGGCGCGACGGAGCACGCCCTGCTGGCAGCGGTCCTGGCCCAGGGCACGACCGTGATCCGCAAGGCGGCGCGCGAGCCGGAGATCGGCGACCTGGCCCACTGCCTCAACGCCATGGGCGCCCGGGTCTCGGGCATCGACAGCGACGTCCTGACGATCGAGGGCGTCGCCTCCCTTCACGGCACGACCTGGTCGGTGATTCCCGACCGGATCGAGATGGGCACCTATGCCGTGGCCGCCGCCATGGCCGGGGGCGATGTGACGCTGACGAAGTCGCGCCCCCTTCTGATCGGGGCTCTGACCGACAAGCTGCGCGCCGCAGGGGTGACCGTGGAGGAGACCGCCGACGGGGTGCGCGTGCGCCGCGATCCCGCCGTGCGGCTGCAGGCGACCGATCTGGAGACCGAGGTCTATCCCGGCTTCGCCACGGACCTGCAGGCCCAGTTCATGGCGCTGATGACCCTGGCCGAGGGCGAGAGCGTCATCCAGGAGAAGATCTTCGAGAACCGGTTCATGCACGCGCCCGAACTGGCCCGTCTGGGGGCCCAGATCGCGGTGCACGGCGGCGAAGCGCGGGTCACCGGGGTCGATCACCTCGTGGCGGCGCCCGTCATGGCCACCGATCTGCGCGCCTCGGTCAGCCTGGTCATCGCCGGTCTGGCGGCGCGGGGCGAGACCGTGGTCGGCCGGGTCTATCACCTCGACCGCGGCTTCGAACGGCTGGAGGAAAAGCTGACCGCCTGCGGGGCGCAGGTGCGGCGGTTGAAGGGGCCGGAATGAGCCACGACGATCCCGTCCAGCCCTCGCCCGAGCCCCTGCGCCTGCTGGCCCAGGACGAGGACGACCTGCAGATCGTCTCCGCCGCCCTGCAGGACGCGATTCTGCGCCCCCGCGACGTGGTGTGGGAAAAGGCGGCGCGTCGGCTGACGGTGACGCTGAGCCGGTTCTGCTGGGAGTGCGGCGGCACGCGGGTGGTCTCCGCCCTCCAGTTCGGCGACGTCGTCTCGGTGCGCAGTCGCAGGCTCGCCCGGGGGCCCGACGCCATGCTGGAACTGCTGGCTATCCATTTCGAGCCGGCAGATCCCCCGGGCGGCACGGCCTTTCTGATGTTCGCCGGCGGGGGAGACCTCCGGGTCGACCTCGAATGCGTCGACGTGGTGGTCGCCGATCTGACGCCGCGATGGCCCGCCCAGGCCCAGCCCGCCCATCCGGACGCAGAGTCCGCCGTCGAGCCGGAGTCCCGGGCATGAGTGACCACCGCCTGGCCTCCATCGACCTGGATGCGGCCACCCTGGCCCCCGTCAGCGCCGAGATTGAACATGAGCGCCGCGTGGCGATCTTCGATCTGGTCGAAAAGAACCTGTTTCACCCCGCCGGCGCCGAGACCGGGCCCTATGCGCTGAAGCTGTCGGCCCAGGACGGCCGACTGGTCCTGGACGTCACCGGCCCCGACTGTGCCCGCGTCCACGGCCTGTCGCTGACCCCGCTGAAGGGCGTGATGCGTGACTATGCGATGATCTGCGACAGCTACTATGAGGCCCTGCGCGGCTCGTCGCCCAGCCAGATCGAGGCCGTCGACATGGGCCGGCGCGGCCTGCACAACGAAGGTGCCGAACTGCTCAAGGCGCGGCTGGACGGCAAGGTCGAGGTCGATCACGAAACGGCGCGCCGTCTGTTCACCCTGGTCTGCGCCCTCTTCCGGCGATGAGGGCCCGGCACGTCAGGCTCGACGGCGGCCGCCTTTTGGGGCATTAGGCCCGCTTCCTGACGAGGCGCCCCTCCGCCCGGTGCGTCGTCCGTTTGAATTCCGAGGGCGAGAGAGGCCGCATGGCGAAGGAAGAACTGCTCGAGTTTCCCGGCGTGGTCAGCGAACTGCTGCCCAATGCCACGTTCCGCGTTCTGCTCGACGACAGCGGTCACGAGATCATCGCCCATACTGCCGGCAAGATGCGCAAGAACCGCATCCGCGTGCTGGCCGGGGACAAGGTGCTGGTCGAAATGACGCCCTACGACCTGACCAAGGGCCGCATCACCTATCGCTTCAAGTAGGGGCTCGGCGCCCATGACGGGCGATCCTCGCCGACCCGACCTGATTCTCGCCTCCGCCAGCCCCCGCCGGCTGGAGCTCCTGGCCCAGATCGGTGTCGTGCCCGACCGCGTCGATCCCGCCGACGTGGATGAAACCCCGCAGAAGGGCGAGACCCCGCCGCGTCTGGCTGAACGCCTCGCCCGCGCCAAGGCCGGGGTTGTGGCGGCTCGAAATCCTGTCGCCGTCGTCCTCGCCGCCGACACTGTGGTGGCGGTGGGGCGTCGCCTGCTGGAAAAGCCCGCCGACGCCGCCGAGGCCGAACGGTTCCTGCGCCTGCTGGCGGGCCGCAACCATCGAGTCTTCACCGGCGTGGCCGTGGCCACGGGTGCCCGCATCTCGGCCCGGGTCGTCGAGACGCGGGTGTCGTTCAAGCTCCTGTCCGACGCAGAGATCGCCGCCTATCTGGCGACCGACGACTGGCGGGGGAAGGCAGGAGGCTATGCCATTCAGGGCCCGGCTGGCTCCTTCGTGCGCCGGATCGTCGGGAGCCATCCCGCCGTCATGGGCCTGCCCCTGTATGAGACGACCCAGTTGCTGACCGGGATGGGCTGGAGACGGCCGTGAGCCGGATCGAGGTTTTTCTTGACCGGCTGCCGGGAGAGACGCGCGGCGTCGTCGCGCGCGACGGCCGCTTTACCCATCTGCTGATCGATCGGGACGACGATGTGGCCGCCCACCGGCTGGGCGCCCGGTCCGTGGGGCGGGTGGTCGAGGCGGCGCCGACGCTCAAGGGGGCCTTCGTCGATCTGGGCGTCGGCGCACCCCTGGCCTTCCTGTCGCTGAAGGGCACGGACCGGGTCACCGTCGGCGAAAAGCTCGAGGTGGCGGTCACGGCCGAGCCGCGCGGCGGCAAGGGCCCCGCCGTGCGCAGGATCGGGCCGGGGGAGGGCACGCCGCGCCTTCTGGCCCCCGGGCCCGATGTCGCTGCGAGTCTGGCGGTCCTCGCGCCCGGCGTCGCACCGGCCACGGGCATCGTGGCGATCGATGCCGGGCGGGAGGCCGAGGCCGAGGGCCTGCAGAAGGGGCAGACCTTCGCCGACACGGGTCTGGACATCATGCTGGAGCGCACCCGCGCCCTCGTGGCCGTCGATCTGGATCTCGGGCGCGGCGTCGGCGTCGGGGCGGGGGCCAGCGCCCGGGCGCGGGCCAATCGTCAGGGCCTTCATCAGGCGGCGCGGGGGATCGGTCTCAGGCGCTGGGCCGGCCTGGTGGCGATCGACCTGATCGGCGTCGGCCACGATGGCGCCGCCGTGCTGGCGGAGGCGCGGGGGGCTTTTGGCGACGACGAGGTCGTCTATGGGCCGGTCAGCCGTTTCGGCCTGCTGCAGTTGTCCCTGCCCTGGCGACGCACCCCGCTGGAGGAACTGATGCAGGACGCCGCCGGCCGCCGCCGCCTGGCCTGCAGGGCGCAGGACGGCGTCCGCAGCCTGGCCCGCGCCCTCCTGTCCGACACGGCCTCGCCCCGGCTGGTCCTGCGCTGCACGCCTGAGGAGGCGGACCTGGCCCGACCCCTTGTCGCGGCCCTGGGCGCGCGCGCCGCACTGCAGGCGGATCCGCACATGGCGGCGGGCGCGCATCTGATAGAAGAGGTCTGACCATGACCGATTGTCCCATCTGCCGCCGTGCCCCGGCTGTGCCCGAATATCGCCCCTTCTGCTCGCGTCGCTGCGCCGACGTGGATCTGGGACGCTGGATGAAGGGGGTCTATGTCCTTCCGGGAGAGCCCCGGGACGAGGCCGGATCGGACGCGCAAGAGGACTGAATGCGGGTGCTGGACACCCCGCACGGCCTCGCCTATAGACCGCCCTCCCGCGACGCGGCGCGTTCGCCTGGGTAGCTCAGTTGGTAGAGCAGCGGATTGAAAATCCGCGTGTCGGTGGTTCGAATCCGCCCCCAGGCACCATCGCCTTTCCCCTTGGTGCCGCGCCGATCGCCCCATCACGAAAATGTCGCGATCGCCCGTCAACGTCCGGTCTTGCGGTCAGGGCTCCCGCGCGGGGAGAAAAGCGGGCGGACGGCCTTGACGCTCTGATATGCCTTCGCCAAAGGAGCTTGGCCGCCTTCATTACCTTCCCGTTAGAACGGGCGGGCAACCGGACGCGGTCAATGACGTTGGAAGCTGGGCCGATGGTCCTCGCCGAAGGCGTACAGGTTTCACGAGACGCCTCCTCTCCTTAGGGGTCTCATTGGTTTTCACGGGTCAGACCAACGCAGGAACTGGCGAAACATGCGCAATAAGACGAACATCCTTCTCGCCCTGGCCGGCGTCGCCGTGCTCATGGCGGGCTCGCCGGCTCTGGCCCAGGAGACCCCGGCCACGGCCCCGGCTCCGGCCGC
>CAMCIP010000090.1 GCA_945874855.1 Brevundimonas vancanneytii | reverse complement strand
GTCCACGACGCCAGGCTGCCGTCGAACGGTCGCGTCGCGCCGTGCGCACGCAGGGCGGCGTGCAGCCGGTCGAACTTGGGCGAAGGGGCCAGCACCACCATCGGCAGGATGTGCACCGGCTTGCCTGTCGAGGCCGCCTCTGCCGCCATATTGGCGCTGTCCTCGGTGACCAGCACATGGTCGGCGTGGTGCAGGAAGGCGAAATAGGGATTGGGTCCGGACCCGTCCCAGATCAGGCCGGGCAGGCCCGACAGACGCGCCGTCATCACCGCCCTCGCCGCCTCGGGCGTGCGGCGCGAGAAGGTCAGCATCAGGGATCCGCCGACCGCCTCGATCGCCCGCGCGATCCGGTCGGCCAGGGCTGCCGCATGGGCCGGGGACAGGTCATGCCGCCGGGACCGCCCGCCGATCAGGGCCGCAACGCGTGGCCGGGGCAGGGGATCGAGCCGGTCGGCCCAGTCCTTCGCGCCCTCCGCCAGCCGTCCGGGGGTCACCCGGTGCGGTGACCCGACGATCGACAGGACGTTCGGCCCCGTCAGCCCGTCGTGCTCAGGCGCCACGATCAGGTCATAGGCCGACGGGTTCCAGCGCGGATCCTGGGTCTGCACCACAAGGGTGCGGCCGCCGGAACGTCGCCGCACGGCGGCCGACAGAGGCAGGGTGGCGCGGCCGGTGGCGATCCAGAGCGCGGGCCAGGGTGCCGCTCCGACCGGAAAAGGCCGGTCGCCGGCGGGGTCCAGCATGGCCGGAGTCTTGAGTGCCGAGGGCAGTTTGTCGAACAGGGGCCGCCAGCGCACGCGCGCGACGCTGACATGCGCCGGCGTCAGCCCGGCCACCGCCTCGGCCAGACCGAGGGCCTGGTTCTCCATGCCGATCCGGCCGTCGGAGACGACCTGGATGAGAAGAGGTTCGCTCTGCGGACCTAGCGCCACTCGACCTTGGTGATCTCATAGGCCTTGACGCCCCCGGGCGTGTTGACCTCGACCACGTCGCCCACGGACTTGGAGATCATGGCCCGGGCGATGGGCGATGCCACCGAGATGCGGCCCTGCTTCACATCGGCTTCGTGCTCGCCGACGATCTGGTACCGGGCTTCTTCCTCGGTGTCCTCGTCCACCACGGTCACGGTCGCGCCGAAACGCACCACGTCGCCGCTCAGCTTGGAGACGTCGATCACCTGGGCACGACTGATCTTGTCCTCGATCTCGGCGATCTGGCCCTCGATCCAGCCCTGACGCTCCTTGGCGGCGTGATACTCGGCGTTCTCGGACAGGTCGCCGTGCTCGCGCGCCTCGGAGATAGCCGCGATGACGCTGGGCCGCTCCACGGACTTCAATTGCTTCAACTGATCGTCGAGGACGCGATAGCCCTCGGCCGTCATCGGCACTTTTTCCATGTGGTGGTGAGTTTCTCGGTTCGCCCGACTGGGAGGCGTGGATTTCAGGGTCTGGGCCGCCGGGCGCGCGCGGCCGCCAAAGAGGGTAGGTCAGGTGTGTGCCGAACTCAAGCGGCGCGATCGATGCGCCCCCGCCGCCCATCGCGGACAAGGCTGCGCGCCAGCCAGGCGGTGACGGCCAGCCCTGCGATCATGAACCCCGCCGGGACCAGCGGCACACCCGCCGCCATGAAGGCCAGGGCGGAGGCGAGGAGGGCCAGGATCTGGGACTGGCGCAGCTTCATCCCGACCGAACGCCGAGTCCGCCGTCCGGTTGCGTCGCCGCTCAGCCGATCAGGCCGATCCGACGATTGAGGTGGCGCAAAAGACGCAGGCCCGGCGCTGCATTGGCGCGATGCCTGGCGAGGCGGTCGGCGGCGGCCACTGCCAGCGGATGGTCGGCGCCGAACAGATCGTGCGTGCGGCGTCGGGCCAGCACCAGAAGGGACTCCGCCTGACCGTCGCGCCCCTGCACGCTCAGCGTCTCGCCCAGCGCGCCCAGCGCCGACAGGGTTGCGGCGTGGTCCGGTCCATAGGTCTGAAGCGCCAGCTCATAGGCGCCGCGTGCTGCCGCGCCGGCCGCCTCCGGCCGGCCCTGGTCCAGGTGCAGGCTGGCCAGCTGGGCCAGTCCCGCGCTGCGCAGGTCCGCATCGAGCCTTGGTGAGAACAGCGCCTGTTCCAGGGGTGCGGACGGCGTGGCGGGGCGTCCGACTTCCACGCTCAGTTCGAGGTCGAGCAGCTGCGGGCGCAGGGCGGCCACGGCCTTCGACCCGGGCAGGGGCGGCGGCAAGGCGTCCTGGCCGGACTTGTCCGCCATGACGGGCAGGGCCGTCGGCCGCGGCGCGGCGCAGCCGGCGAAGGCCAGGCAGAGACAGATCAGGGCAAGAGGTCTGACGATCATCGCCGGCACCCTAGGTCGATCATCTCACCCGGAACACTGACGACTTCCGACGACGGAAGGATCAGGCGTAGGCGTAGGGGCCGCCGCGTTCCAGCGCCCGCGCATAGGCGGGGCGGGCGTGGATGCGGGTCAGGAAGTCGGCGATGCGGGGCTTGCCTGCCATGCCGAGCCGGCTGGTGGCGGCCTCCAGCGGGAAGCTCATCATGATGTCGGCCGCGCTGAAGGCGTCGCCGGCGAACCAGGCCGAACGGCCGAGTTCCGATTCCCAATACGCAGTGTGGGCCACGATCTGCGGCGCGATCAGGGAGGCGTCCACGGCCTTGGAGATGCCCCTGGCGATCGGCCGCACGAGCCCCGGCGTGCGCTTGGGGATCTCGCTGAAGATCAGCTTGAGCAGCAGGGGCGTCATGGCCGACCCCTCGGCATAGTGCAGCCAGTAGGTGAAGCGGCGCGCCTCGGGCGTCCCGGCCGCCGGCCGCAGCCCCGAACCGGGAAAGGCCTCGAGCAGATATTCGACGATCGCCCCGGTCTCGGCCACGATAACCTCGCCGTGCTGGATCACCGGCGACTTGCCCAACGGATGCACCGCACGCAGCTCGGGCGGGGCGAGACGCGTCTTCGGGTCCCGGGCGTAGCGCTTGACCTCATAGGCGGTGCCCAGCTCCTCCAGGAGCCAGAGCACGCGCTGGGATCGGGAATCCTCAAGGTGGTGGACGGTGATCATCGGCGGCTCCAGTTCGACCGCCGCCAAGCTGGGCTGACACGGCCCACCTGTCCAGTGGTGCGGCCGGTTCCCAAGGGGTCCCCGGCCGCGGACGGGACGCCGGGGCCAAGCGTCCGGCAAAGGCGTTGAGTTCCCGCGCCGCATCGCTCACACCGGCCGCATGTCCGACACGTCCGAACCTCGCCTGACCTCGCTCGCCCATGGCGGCGGCTGCGGCTGCAAGATCGCGCCGGGGGTCCTGGCCGAAATGCTGAAGGCCATGCCCGCCGCCCAGCCTTTCGCCAACCTGCTGGTCGGCCATGAGACCAGCGATGACGCGGCCGTCTGGCGGCTGAACACCGACCAGGCCCTGGTGGCCACGACCGACTTCTTCATGCCTGTGGTCGACGACCCGTTCGACTTCGGCCGGATTGCCGCGACCAATGCCCTGTCGGACGTCTATGCCATGGGCGGGACCCCGATCCTGGCGCTGGCCCTCGTCGGCATGCCGATCAGCGTCCTGTCGCCCGACACCATCGGCCGCATCCTGGCGGGAGGTGCCTCGGTCTGCGCCGCCGCGGGCATCCCCGTGGCCGGCGGCCATTCGATCGACAGCGTGGAGCCGATCTATGGCCTGGTCGCCCTGGGCCTCGTGCATCCGGATCAGGTGCTGACCAACAAGGGCGCGCGGCCCGGCGACGTCCTGGTCCTGACCAAGCCGCTGGGCGTCGGCGTGCTGTCGGCCGCCTTCAAACAGGGACGGCTGGACGCGAAGGGCTATGCGGCCCTGATCGACACCACCACGCGACTGAACACGATCGGCTCAAGGTTGGCGGGACGGCGGGGGGTGCACGCCGTCACCGATGTGACCGGCTTTGGCCTGCTGGGCCATGCCCTGGAGATGGCGCGCGGTGCCGGGGTGACGGTCGAGATCGACACGGCGGCAACTCCGTTTCTGGACGGCGCGGCCGATCTGGCGGCCTCGGGTGTGCGCACCGGGGCCTCGACCCGCAACTGGCAGGCCTATGGCGCGGCCGTGGACCTGCCCGTCGGCCTGGACGACTGGCGCCGCGACCTGCTGACCGATCCCCAGACCTCCGGCGGCCTGCTGATTGCGGTCGCCGCGGAGGCGGCAGCGGACCTGATGGGCCTGGCCGCGGCCGAGGGCTTTGACCGCGCCGTTGTGGTCGGCCGCGTACTGGACGGGCCGGCACGGGTGCGGGTCGCGTGATCCGCACCACGACCGATGTCTCGCCGGCGGCCCTCGCGGCCCATGACGCCATAATCGACGTGCGCAGCCCGGGCGAGTTCGCCCAGGATCATCTGCCCGGCGCGATCAATCTGCCTGTCCTGACTGACGCCGAGCGGGTGGAGGTCGGGACCGAATATGTGCAGGGCTCCAAATTCCTGGCGCGCCGACGCGGTGCCGCCCTGGTCGCACGCAATATCGTGGCGCACCTTGAAGGGGCGCTGGCCGACCGGCCCGCGGGCTTTCGGCCCCTGGTCCACTGCTGGCGCGGCGGGCAGCGGTCGCACGCCCTGGCCACGGTGATGGATCAGGTCGGCTGGCCGGTCACCGTGCTGGAGGGCGGCTACCGAACCTGGCGTCGGGCGGTGGTCGAGGCCCTCTACGACCGGCCGCTGGGGCTGAAGCTGATCCTGCTCGACGGTCCCACAGGCTGCGGCAAGACGGCCCTGCTGGGCCACCTGGCCGCGCGGGGGACCCAGACCCTCGACCTCGAGGCCCTGGCCAACCACCGCGGCAGCCTTTTCGGGGCCATGCCCGGGGGTCAGCCCGCCCAGAAGCTGTTCGAAAGCCGGCTGTTCGCGGCAATCGCGGCATTGGACCCGGCCCGCCCGGTGGTGGTCGAGGGGGAGTCCAGCAAGGTCGGCGCGCGCGTTCTGCCCAGGTCGGTGTGGGAGGTGATGACGGTCGCCGATGCCATCGAGATCGACGCGCCCGCCGAGGCGCGGGCCGCCTATACCGTGGCCACCTATGCCGACATCGCCACCGACCCGGAGCGGGTCGTTGCCGCCCTGTCCCGGCTGCCTCGTCATCTGCCCAGGACGACCGTCGACGGCTGGCGAGGCCTGGCCGCCGAAGGCCGGATGGCGGATCTCGCGCTGGACCTCATCCGCGACCACTACGATCCCGCCTATCGCCGGGCCGGAAGCCCGCGCACCGGGCCGAGGCTCGGTCAGATCTCCCTGACGGGGATGGACCCCGCCGCCCTGACGGCCGCCGCCGCGCGGGTGGAGAGTCTGCTGCCACAGGAAAATTGAACTGTTCCGGCAGGTCGTTGGTAACCGCCGCCCGGGCCGGATCGTATCCGGCGTCGACATCGCGGGGGAACCTTGTGCTCAGACTTGTTGTGACTGCCGCGGCCCTGGCCGCCGTGCCCGTGACCGCTGCCGCCCAGGCGGCGGATCCTGAGGTCTTCAGCCTCGGTGAAATCGTGGTGACGGCGCGCGACGCGCGCGGCGATCCCGTCGGCGGCGCCCGGCTGGCGGCGGACGATCTGCGGCGTTTCCAGAAGACGACGCTGGATCAGGCGCTGGCGCTGGCCCCGGGCGTGAATGCCGCGCCGACCGGCGGCTCTCGCAACGAGGCCCTGGTGTTCGTGCGCGGCTTCGACCGGTTCCAGACGACCCTGTCGATCGACGGCGTGCGGGTGTTTCTGCCGTCGGACAACCGTATCGACTTCGCGCGCTTCCTGACCGCCGACCTGGCCGCGATCCAGATCTCCAAGGGTTACGTCTCGGTGCTGGACGGTCCCGGCGCCCTCGGCGGTGCGATCAATCTCGTGACCGTCCGGCCGACCGGGCGGCATGAGGCAGAGGTGCGCCTCGGCACCACCCTGGACGGTGAGGGTTCGGGCGTCGGCCGGCAGGCGTCGGCGCGCGTCGGCGGGGCCGGCGAGCGCTTCTATCTCCAGGCCTCCGGGGCATGGACCCGCCGCGACGCCTTCACCTTGTCGGAGGATTTTCAGCCGACCCTCCTCGAGGACGGCGGGGCCCGAGAGAACTCCGAAAGTCGCGACTGGCGGATCAATCTGAAGGCGGGTTTCACCCCGCGCGGCGACGACGAATACAGCCTCAGCTACACCCGCCAGGAGGGTGAGAAGAACGCCCCCTATCACGTCACCGACACGGCCAGCCGCCGGTACTGGCGCTGGCCCGAATGGAACCTCGACAGCCTGTATCTGCTCACCCGGACGGAGCTTCGGGGCGGGGCCGAACTGTCCACGCGGCTGTACCGCAACCGGTTCGACAATGCGCTGTTCGCCTATGACGATGCGCAGCAGACCCGTCAGACCCTGCCGCGGGCGTTCCGGTCCTACTATGACGACACGGCGACGGGCGGCAATGTCAGCCTCGGCCTGCCGTTGGGGGCCGCGACGCGGCTGACCCTGGCCGCCTATGTGCGTCGCGACCGCCATGTGGAAACCCAGACGACCTTTGCGCCCGCGCTGATCGAGCCCGACCAGACCTCGGAGGAAGACACCTGGTCCCTGGCCGGGGAGATCACCCGTAGCCTCGGGCCGGATGTGGATCTGATCGTCGGTGTGGCGCGGGACTGGCGTGATCTGAGGCGCGCGGAGGACTTCAGCGCGGGTGCCCTGGTCCGGTTTCCCCTCGAGGACGACGCCGCCTGGCAGGGGCAGGCTGCCCTCGTCTGGCGGCCGGCCGCCGGCTGGCGGCTTCGTGCCAGCGCGTCCTCCCGCACCCGGTTTCCGACCCTGTTCGAGCGGTTCTCTTCGCGGCTTGGAACGGCCGTGCCGAACCCCGGGTTGACGGCCGAGCGGGCGCTGAACCTCGAACTGGGGGCCGAGTGGGCCGGTGCCGACGGGGCGACCTTTTCGGGGGCCGTGTTCAGGTCGGAGATCGACGACGCCCTGATCCAGACGCCGGTGCTTTTGGCACCGCCGTTCGGCCTGACCCAACAGACGCGCAATGTCGGGCGGGGTGAGATCCTGGGTCTGGAACTGGCCGGCTCGGTGCCACTGGGCGACCGGATCGCCCTGGCGGGCCACTGGACCTGGACCGACCGCGACTTCGTCGACCCCGCCAATCCCGCGTTCCGGCCCCTCGGCGTGCCGGACCACAAGGTCTTCGCCCGTCTCGACTGGAAGGCGACCGATCGGCTTACGGTGACGCCGAACGTCGAGGCGACGTCCGACCGCTGGACGGTGACGTCCAGCAGCGCCGTCACTCCGGCGCGCTACTATCGCACGGGCGGGGTGGTGCTCGTCGGCCTGACCGCCGCCTGGGAGGTGACCGACCGTCTCGACCTCGTCGCCGGCGGTGCCAACCTGCTGGACGAGACCTACACTCTGGTGGACGGCTTCCCGGAAGAGGGACGGCGTCTGTTCGTCGACCTGCGTTTCAGGCTGTGACGCCGTAGTCCTGCAGCGGCCGCACGTCCAGGTCGCCGGCCCGCACCGCCTCGATGCCCTGCGCCGCGGCCAGGGCGCCCGAGATGGTGGTGTAGTAGGGGATCTTCATCATCAGGGCGGTGCGTCGCAGGCTGAAGCTGTCGGTCAGCGACTGTTTGCCCTCGGTGGTGTTGAAGACCAGCTGGACGTCGCCGTTCTTCATGGCGTCGACGATGTTGGGCCGGCCCTCCAGCACCTTCTTCACATAGCCGACCGGCAGGCCTTCCTGCACCAGCCAGGCATGGGTTCCGCCGGTGGCGATCACCGAGAACCCCTGCTTCAGCAGCAGGGCCACGGCCTCGCGCACGAAGGGCTTGTCGTCGTCCTTGACCGAGACGAAGGCGCAGCCCTCGGTCGGCAGGATGGTGCCGCCGCCGATCTGGGACTTGGCGAAGGCACGGGCGAAGGCCTCGGTCAGGTCCGCCTCGCCGTCGCGACGCCAGTCCAGGCCCATGACCTCGCCGGTCGAGCGCATCTCGGGGCCCAGCACGGTGTCGACCCCGGCGAACCGGGCGAAGGGGAAGACCGCCTCCTTGACCGCGATGTGATCCAGTGTCCGGTCCGCAAGGCCGAACGACGCCAGGCTCTCGCCGGCCATGACCTTGGCGGCGATGGCGGCCACGGGCCGGCCGATGGTCTTGGCGACGAAGGGCACGGTGCGGCTGGCGCGGGGGTTCACCTCCAGCACGAAGATGCGGGGGGCGTCGGAGTGCGGCTCCTCGATCGCGAACTGCACATTCATCAGGCCCCGCACCTTCAGCGCCCGCGCCATCTCGGCGGTCTGGCGCTTCAGTTCGGCGATGATGGCCGGGCTCAGCGAGTGCGGCGGCATCGAGCAGGCGCTGTCGCCCGAATGCACCCCGGCCTCCTCGATATGCTCCAGCACGCCGGCGACGAACACCGTCTCGTCGTCGCAGAGGGCGTCGACGTCCACCTCGGTGGCGCGGTTCAGATAATGGTCGATCAGGACGGGGTCGTCGCCCGACACCCGCATGGCCTCGCCGACATAGCGGTCCAGCTGCTCGCGGTCGTGGACGATCATCATGCCGCGTCCGCCGAGGACGTAGGAGGGGCGCAGGACGACCGGGTAGCCGACCTCCTCGGCCTTGTCGGCGGCTTCCTGGGCCGAGCGGGCCAGGCCGTTGGGCGGCTGCATCAGGCCGATGTCGTTCAGCATGACCTGGAACCGCTCGCGGTCCTCGGCCAGATCGATCGAGTCGAGCGATGTGCCCAGGATCGGCACCCCGTCGGCGTGCAGGGCATGGGCCAGCTTCAGCGGGGTCTGGCCGCCGAACTGGACGACCACGCCGATCAGATCTCCGGTCGACCGCTCGACCTCGATCAGCTCCAGCACGTCCTCGGCCGTCAGCGGCTCGAAATAGAGGCGGTCGGAGGTGTCGTAGTCGGTCGAGACGGTCTCGGGGTTGCAGTTGACCATGATCGACTCGACGCCGATGTCGGCGAAGGCGAAGGCCGCGTGGCAGCAGCAGTAGTCGAACTCGATGCCCTGGCCGATGCGGTTGGGCCCGCCGCCGAGGATGATCGCCTTCTT
>CAMCIP010000089.1 GCA_945874855.1 Brevundimonas vancanneytii | reverse complement strand
AAGATCGCCGTCTTCATCAACGGCGCCCCCACGGGCATGCCGACCCTGACCCTGACCCATGCGCGTGCCCAACGCACGGCGGGCCTGATGTCCCGCGGGGCCGTGGGCACCATCAGCCTGATCCCGCCGCAGGCCGACGCCGCGCGCATGTGGACCGGGGTGACGCGCGGCGCGGCGCGGCCGGGCTTCTTCGCCGACACCGGAGAGGCCCCCTTCGCCGAGATCATCCTGCATCCCGACCATTCCGCCGGACTGTTCGCCGGCGCGCCGAAGTCGCTGGACCAGATCGTCGCCGACGCCCGTACGGGGGCCCGCATGACGAGCTTTCCCCTGGACGCAAGACTGGCTGGCCGGTTCACCGCCACCAGCGTGGCGGTGATCTCGCCCAATGTGATCGGCCTGCTGCCCGGCTCCGATCCGGATCTGGCGGATGAGTATGTGGTCATGACGTCGCACCTGGACGGCTACGGCATCGGGGAGCCGGTCAATGGCGACGCCATCTACAACGGGGCCCTGGACAATGCCTCAGGCGTCGCCGCCCAACTGGACATCGCCGAGCAGCTGATCGCGGCCCGGCCAAGGCGTTCGGTGCTCTTCGTCATCGTGACGGCGGAAGAGCGGGGGCTGCTCGGGTCGCGTGCCTTCGTGGCCAATCCGACCGTGCCGCGCGAGAGCATCGTGGGCAATCTGAACTATGACATGGCCCTGCCGATCATCCCGCTGACGGGGATCAATGTGCTGGGGGCCACGGAGAGCACCTTCGGCGACCATGCCCGGGTGGTGAGCGCGCAGATGGGCCTGCCGCTGACGCCCGATCCCTTCCCCGCCGAGAACCGGTTCATCCGGTCCGACCAGTATTCCTTCATCGCCGCAGGGATCCCGGCCGTGGCGTTCAAGTTCGGCTTTGCGGCCAATACGCCGGAGGCGGCGACGATCCGGACCTTCAACGAGACCCACTATCACAAGCCGACCGACGACCTGACGACGACGCCGATCTTCACCGAGGACGAAATTCGCCTGCACGACTTCATTATCGGCCTGGCGCTGAGGGTCGCCAACGACCCGGCCCGGCCGACGTGGAAGGCCGACAGCATCTTCGGCAAGTGACCCGCTGAACGGGCCCGGGCGGTCTCAGCCCGGCCCGCCACCGGTGTTGAAGTCGAAGGCCGGCTCGGGACGGCGCGGCCCCCCGCCGAAATTCCAGGTCAGGCCGATGAAGTAGGACGGCTCCTGGAAGCGGTTGGTCGCCCGGTCGCTGAAGTCCGCCGTGTCGATCACCACCGTCTGCTCCGCGGTATCCAGCACATTCACCCCCGTCAGGGTCAGGCTGAGGTCGTCGGTCAGCTTGCGACGATAGCCGAGGTTCAGGACGCCGAACGGCTCACGATAGCCCTGCGCCTGAAGCTGTTCGCCGTTGTAGAAGCCGTTGACCTGGAAGAAGTCGACCTCGGTCGGCTGCCAGTTGAGCGAGGCGCGCACACTGGCGGTCGTGCCGCTGCGGTCCGATCCCGCCACGCCCGGCACGAAAATGTCGTTCTGCAGGAAGGTCCCCGAGACATTGTAGCTGATCCCCGCGGGCAGCTGGCCGTTGGCAATAAACTCAATGCCGGTCCGCTGCGACTCTCCGAGGTTTTCGCGCGTCGTCAGCACCACCCCGTTGCCGAGGTCCTGCACGACGTCGGTCACGCCGCCCGAGCTGTCGCGATAGAACAGCGTCGCCGCATAGAAGGTCCGGCCCTGGCGCATCTGCCAGCCCAGTTCGAAGCTGTCGGTGATCTCCGGATCGAGGTCCGGGTTGCCGCGGCGCAGGTTCTGCACGTCGATATAGGTCGTGAACGGGTTCAGGTCCTGCGGTTGCGGCCGCGAGATCCGGCGGCTGTAACCGCCCCGCAGACGCTGGCTTTCGGTGAGCTGGTAGCCGAAATTCAGGGTCGGATAGGCGCGGAAATAGTCGCGCGACGCCTGGACGTTCTGGGTCACCTGGTCGATCTCGAACTCGACCTGCTCCAGACGCAGCCCGAACTGGACATCGAGCTCGCCGAACGGCCGGTCGTGGGTGATGAAGGCGGCGTGGATCGTTTCTTCGTACCGGAACTCGCTGTTCAGGTTCGCGACCGGCGCAAGGCTGCCGAAGGTGGCTCCACGGAAGCCGAAATTCTCGAACACGTCGTCCTCGACGTCGAGTTCATATCCGATCCGCAGATTGCGGCGTTCACCCATGGGGCGGGTGTATTCGGCCTTGACGCCCCATTCGTCGGACGTCGATCCGCCGCCGATCCGCTCCGCGAAATCCGTGCCGGTGCCCGCCGTATAGTCGGTGAAGGCCTCGGTGAGGCGGTCATTCTCGAACTGGCTGAGCTCGAGGTCCACCACCAGCTCGTGCTGGTTGCCCTCAAACTTGCGCCGCCAGGTGGTCCGGGCGTTGAAGCCGGCGTTTCCGAACGCGTTGGTCCCGTCGCGGGCGTAGGCGTCCAGAAGCCCCCCGGTCCCGTTCCGCCGCGTGAAGGTCTCGACGCCCTCGCCCGAGATGTCGAACTCGCGATAGCCCACCTCGCCGCTGATCCGGTCACGATCATTCAGGTCGTAGTCGGCGCTGAGGCGGCCGTTCTTCGACTGGAAACGGCCGTCGTTCACAGCGCGGTTCTGTTCGAGCCGCTCGTCGGCGGGCGTCGCGCCCGGACGGAACCGGTCGCGCGCGCTCACATTCTCGCCTTCCTGGTTCCGGTAGCCGAGGTCGCCCGCGATCGTCAGCGCCCCGGCGCGACGGCTGCCGCTGACAGAGGCGTTGTAGCGCCCCTCGCCACCATAGCCGAGGCGCAGTGTGCCGGACTGTGTGGCCTGGGCCGACTGGGGCGTCTTCTTCGTCACGAGGTTGATGATGCCGCCCGAGCCTTCGGGGCTGAAGGCGGCCGACGGATTGGTGATGACCTCGACACGTTCCAGCGTGCCGCCCGGCATGGCCTGGAGGGCGTCGGCCCGGCTGCCGCCCGAGAACATGGCCGAGGGGCGGCCGTCGATGAGGATGGTGACATTGCCGTCCCCGCGCAGGCTGACGTTGCCCTGGAGGTCGACCTCGACGCCGGGGACGTTACGCAGGACGTCGGCAACCGAGCCCGACTGGGCCTGAAGGTCGTTGGTGACATTGTAGCTGAGGCGGTCGGCCTGGCTCAGGATGTCCGGCCGGACGCCCTGGACCACGACCTCGTCCACCTCGGTCGCGTCCTCCTTCCCATCTGCCTCGGCATCGGCCGGCGGGGGCGGCGGGGGCGTCGGGCCCGGCCGGTTCTGGGCAAGGGCCGGGGCCGCCTGGAGCGCGATCGCCAGCCCGAGCGTCAGGCCCGTCGTGAGGAGCAGTGAGCGGTTCGACATAACGGGATACCTGCGGCTGGAACGGGGGACGGCCCCGATGGTCCGGGGGCGACATGCTAACTGGGCGGCGAGGCGTGTAGCAGGGTTCCGCGAATACGGCCGGTTACAAGGCGTTCATGTTGGTTGCCGCGACAATTTGCGCACGGGCAGGCTGGTGCTTTCGTCAGGGACGGACTGCACTGATGCCCGCATCCTCCGCATTCAGGACCTTCACAGGGCCGAAGACTTTCTCGAACTCTGTGCGGAGGGCGGCATCGGCCTCATCCATCGTGGCGGGGACGCCGAGGTCGACCAGACTGGTCACGCCGTGCTCCGCGATGCCGCAGGGCACGATGCCGGAGAAGTGCGACAGGTCGGGCTCGACGTTGAGGCTGACGCCATGGAAGCTGACCCAGCGGCGCACCTTGACCCCGATGGCGGCGATCTTGTCCTCGCGCGACCAGCCGGGCCCCTTGCGATCCACCCAGACGCCCACACGACCTTCGCGCACGTCGCCTTCCACCCCGAAATGCGCCAGGGACCCGATCAGCCAGGCTTCGAGGGCCCGGACCAGGGCCCGGACGTCACGCCCCCGCCGGGTGAGATCCAGCATGACATAGGCCACGCGCTGTCCCGGGCCGTGATAGGTGAACTGGCCACCCCGCCCGGTGCGGTGCACGGGGAAGCGCGTGCCGTCCAGCAGATCCCCGTCACGCGCCGACACACCGGCGGTGTAGAGCGGCGGATGCTCCAGCAGCCACACACGCTCGGCGGCGCGGCCTTCGGCGATGGCGGCCACCCGCGACTCCATCTCCGCGACGGCGTCGGGGTGATCGATGCGACCGGGCGACACCACCCATTCCACCGCGTGCCCGTCGGGGCGAATCAGGCGCGGCACCGAAGAATTTAAGGCTTGGGAAAGCATGCCCCGAGCAATGTGGGGTCCGTCGTCGCCACGCAAGACTTCACCTTCCCGCCCTGGTCCGAGTCCGCCTTCCCCCATGTCCCAGATCGAAGCCGTCAATGTGGAGATCTCGGTGGTGCTCGGCCGGTCCGTCCTGCCCATGTCGCAGCTGCTGAAGATGGGTCGCGGGGCCGTGATTCCGCTGGACGCGTCCGAGCAGGACGAGGTCTGGATCCTCGCCAACAATCACCCGGTGGCGCGGGGCGAAATCTCGATCAGCGGCGAACAGATCACCATCACCGTGACGCGGCCGGCCGACGTCTACGATTACATGGCGGGATCAGCCTAGGCGGGCGGCCGCGGACGGGAGTCAGCGGTGCCCTCCGGTCTCCACCAGCACGGCACGGGCAGGGAAGCCCAGTTCGCTGCCGTGAACCTGGCCCAGGATTTCGATCTGGCCGTCGGCACCGATGCGCAGGACGCCGATCTCGCCCTCCACCAGACGCAGGCCCGTCGCCCTTGAGATGTTGCCGCTGTGGCTGATCAGGACGGTGTTGCCTTCGCCGATGCGGAGCTCGCCAAGGACTTCCCGGAACAAGCCGGTGGCCACATCAAGGCCATCGGGAACGGAGGGATCATGGTGGATGAGCCGGGGCTCGACCGAGTAGGTGCCGAACATCATGCGGGCCGTTTCGGTGCCGCGACACATGGGGCTGCTGAACACGGCGTCGATGGGGATACCCAGGGCCCGGATGGAGACCCCGGTCTCCCGGGCGCCGGCAAGGCCGGCGATCGACAGGTTGCGCTGTGCGGAGCAGTCGTGGGCCGGGCGGGTGTAGTCGTCATCGCGAGAGGGCACTTCTGTCCGCTCGTGGCGAATGACCAGCACCAGACCTCCGCCCCGCATCTGCTCGACGAGCTGCGCCACGCGACCGGGGGCCGGCGCGGCCGCCGAACTCTGCTCCCGAGCTGGCACTTGCTGGGCAAGGGCCGGGGAAGCGACCAGAAGGGCGGCGGTAGCGAGGGAGACAAGGAGAGAACGCATGCAATGCTCCTGGCGGGGACGTGCCGACGGTCAGCCGCCCTGTTCGATCCAGGACCGGCACCGCGAACCTTTAGCTGTTACTTTGTAACGTAGCAAGACAGCCCTTCCCTTTGAGACCCAGCTTCGCTATCAGCGCCGCTCCGATGCGAGCGGTCGTGGCGGAATTGGTAGACGCGCAGCGTTGAGGTCGCTGTTCCTTAACCGGAGTGGAAGTTCGAGTCTTCTCGACCGCACCATCGTTCACAACAAGGGTTGATCATCGGCTGAAGGCTGATCGCGCGAGAGGGAGGCCGTATGGTGAGCACCGTCGCACCTCCTGCACCGCCGCACGACATCGATCATGAGGCCCTGGACGACGACTACGTCCTGACCGCCGCGTTCGTGGCCAAGGTGGTCGATGCCGCCGACGACGGCGACGGCGCGCGCCTGCGCGACCTTACCGAAGACCTGCACCCCGCCGACGTCGCCGATCTGATGGGCTTTCTGACGGCCGAGCATCGGGGCGTGGTGGTCCAGTGGTTGCCGCCCGAGCTGCTCGCCGAGACCCTGCCGGAGCTGGACGACGGCATCCGCGAGGAGGTGCTGGAGCGCGTGCCGCACCTGACGCTGGCTGAGGCGCTGCAGGAACTGGATTCCGACGACGCCGCCGCGGTGGTCGAGGACCTCGAGGACGACCAGCGTGAGCGGGTGCTGGCGGCAATGCCGGAGGTCGATCGCGCCGCGATCGAGTCCAGCCTGCGCTATGCCGAGGACTCCGCCGGCCGCCTGATGCAGCGCGAAGTCATGGCTGCGCCGCTGTTCTGGAACGTCGGCGACACCATCGATCATGTGCGCAAGCAGGGCGAGGACCTGCCGGAGCTGTTCTTCGACATCTATGTGGTCGATCCGGGCAACCGTCCTGTCGGCAGCGTGCCCGTCAGCGGCCTGCTGCGCGCGCCGCGCACCGTCGCGCTGGCCGACATCATGGAGCCGGTCAACGAGATCACCGTCGATCAGGACCAGGAAGAGGTCGCCTACATCTTCGAGAAATACCACCTCATCTCGGCCCCGGTGGTGGACCCGGCCGGGCGTCTGGTGGGTCAGATCACGGTCGACGACATCGTCAACATCATCCAGGAGGAGAACCGCGAGGATATCCTGCGTCTGGCCGGTGTGTCCGACGAGGACCGCAGTTCGACGGTGCCGGAGATCGTTCGGGGCCGCGTCCCCTGGCTGGCCATCAATCTCGGCACCGCCTCGCTCGGCGCCGGTGTGATCGCCTTCTTCGGCGGCACGATCGAGCAGATCGTGGCCCTGGCCGTGCTGATGCCGATCGTTTCGGCCATCGGCGGCAATGCCGGCACCCAGGCCCTGACCGTGACGGTGCGCGCCCTGGCGACGCGGGAACTGAACAGTTCCAACGCCCGGCGCACCTTCTTCCGCGAGTTGGCAGTCGGTTTCGCCAATGGCCTGGTGCTCGCGCCCCTCATCGGCGTGGCGGCGGGATGGTGGTCGGGAGACTGGCGCATCGGCGGCGTCATCGCCTCGGCCATGATCCTGAACCTGATGGTCGCGGCCACGGTCGGGGTGCTGACGCCGCTGACGCTGTCCAAGCTGAAATTCGACCCGGCGGTGTCTTCGGCCGTCTTCGTCACGGCCACGACGGATTTCTTTGGTTTCCTGATCTTCCTCGGGCTGGCGACGGCGGTGCTGCTCTAGCCGCTGCGGCCCGGGGATTGCTCCGTCGCCTTGCGAGCGAAACTTCTCGTCCCGTTTTGGATCACCCCGTGTCCGACACCGCCGCCCGGCATCGCCGAAAGGTCTCCCGCGAGGGGATCGTGCTGCTGAAGAGCTTCGAGGGCTTCCGCGCGCGCGCCGAGCGCGACGGCGATGGCTGGGTGATCGGCTACGGCCATCGTCAGAGCGCGCGCGAGGGTCTGAGTGTCGCGGAGGCCGACGCCGAACTGCTGCTTCAGTATGACCTTCTGCCCATCGTCAAGGCGTTGAACGACCTGCCCGCGCCGGAGCTGAACGGTCACCAGTTCGACGCCCTGGCCAGTTTCGCCTTTTCCATAGGGCTTGACCGGTTCCTGGCGTCCGAGGTGTTCCGCAGGCTGGTCGACCAGCGTCCGGCCGAGGCCGCGGATGCCCTGCTGGACTGGACCGAGCCTGCGCCGCCCAATGCCGGCGTGCGTCGCCGGGCCGCCGAGCGTGCCCTGTTCATGGCCGACCCGGACCGGCCGGTCGCCCTGTCCGACCTGCTCTCTGCGCCCCTGCCGCCCCCGACCCCCGAAGCCGGGGCCGCCCCGACGCCCACGGTCGCAGCAGACGAACGCCAAGCCGCGGTCGCCGCCCTTCTGGGCGAGGCCCCCTTGCCGGCGGAGGTTCCCACGCCTGACCCGGTCGTGGTGCCGGCCTTTGCAGCCGTCGCCGACGCGCCGACGTCCCTGGATCCCCAACCGGAGTCGGAACCCCAGGTGCCGGACACGACCGAACCGGTTGGGGACGCCGGGCCCGTTGAGTCCGGGCCGGTGGAGGAGGCCCCCGTCGAGCCGGACGCCGATCTGCAGCCCACGACGCCCGCGCCGGCCGACCTGCCCATGGACGGTGCCCCTGCCATGCCGCCGACCGTCGCGCCCTCGGCGCCGTTCCAGAGGCTGGCCCCCTATTCAGGTCTGGTGGTTGGCCCTCTGCCGGGCTTCCCGCCGCTCGCCGGGCGGCCGGTCGCCCTGCCCGACCCCACGCCCGCGCCCCTGCCCCTGCCTTCGCGCGAGCCGGAGCCGGAGCCGCCGATCGAGATCGAGGCGGCGCGGCCCGTCGAAACGACCGGAGCCTTCGTCGCTCCCACTGCGCCGGAACCGCTGACGCTGACGCCTTCGCCGGAACGCGAACCGGAGACCGGTCGCACCGCCTGGGAGGATGCCGCCCGCCCGGCCGCGGAGGCCGTCGACCAGGCCCCCCTGTTCCAGGACGTGCCTGCAGTCGTGTCCATCCTGCGTCACGAGGTCGAGCCGGAGGCCCCGCGTCGCTTCGACTGGAGCGAGACGGGCATGTATCTGATCATGGGGGGGCTGGGGCTGGTCTCCTGCGCCGTCTCCGCCGCCGCCTTCCGTGTGGCGGTCGAGGACCCGTCTCCCATGGGCGAGACCACGGCAGTGGCCTGGACCCTGGCGGTGATCGGTGCCGTTTGCGTGGGCGCTGCCTCCTGGCACCTGTACGTCCGGACCACGCGTCGCAAGGGCTGAGGCGTCCGGCCGCTTCGCAGGTCGCGTGAACGATGCTAGGCCCCGGCCATGAGCATCCCCAACGCCCCCCAATCGATGGAATTCGGCCTCGGCGAGAACGCCGACGCCATCCGTGAGACCACTGCCCGCTGGGCCGCCGACCGGCTGGCACCCCGTGCCGCGGAGATCGACGAGAAGAACGAGTTCGCCCGCGACCTCTGGCCCGAGATGGGCGAGCTGGGCCTGCACGGCATCACCGTCGAGGAGGAGTTCGGCGGCCTCGGCATGGGATATCTGGAGCACTGCGTGGCCATGGAGGAGGTGTCGCGCGCCTCCGCCTCGATCGGCCTCAGCTACGGGGCCCACTCCAATCTCTGCGTCAACCAGATCCGCCGCTGGGGCACGGACGACCAGCGTCGACGCTACCTGCCCGGGTTGATCTCCGGAGAGCACGTCGGGTCGCTGGCCATGTCCGAGGCCGGCTCGGGCTCGGACGTCATGTCGATGCGGACCCAGGCGGTGAAGCGGGGCGACCGCTATGTGCTGAACGGCACCAA
>CAMCIP010000088.1 GCA_945874855.1 Brevundimonas vancanneytii | reverse complement strand
AAGGACTATCCGGTCGGCCCGCATGACCAGCCCCAGTCCATGTGTCCGGCCTTTGGATCGCTGCGTGTCGGGCTGCGCATGCGGCGGACGGCGACGATCCTGTCGGGGTCGGCCTGCTGCGTCTACGGCCTGACCTTCACCAGCCATTTCTACGGCGCGCGCCGCTCGGTCGGCTATGTGCCCTTCAACTCCGAGAGCCTGGTCACCGGCAAGCTGTTCGAGGACATCCGCGATGCGGTGTTCAAGATCGCCGACCCCGAGCTGTACGACTCGGTGGTGGTGACCAATCTGTGCGTGCCGACCGCCTCGGGCGTGCCGCTGCAGCTGCTGCCGAAGCAGATCAACGGCGTCCGCATCATCGGCATCGATGTGCCCGGTTTCGGCATTCCGACCCATGCCGAGGCCAAGGACGTGCTCGCCGGGGCCATGCTGAACTATGCCCGGACCGAGGTCGAGGCGGGGCCCGTGCCGGCGCCGAAGACCCGCGCCGACAAGCCGAGCGTGACCCTGCTGGGCGAGATGTTCCCCGCCGATCCCATGATCATCGGCCGCATGTTGGAGCCGATGGGGCTGGCCGCCGGACCGGTCGTGCCGACGCGGGAATGGCGCGAGCTGTATTCGGCCCTGGACTGCGCCGTGGTGGCCGCCATCCACCCCTTCTACACCGCCAGTGTGCGCGAGTTCGAAGCCGCCGGCCGCAAGGTCGTGGGCTCCGCGCCGGTCGGGCGTGACGGCACGGCCGCCTGGCTGCAGGCCATCGGCGAGGCCTGCGGCATCGCCCAGGACAGGATCGACGGCGTCAAGAACGCCATGATCGGGGCCATCTCCGCGGCCCTGGCCGGATCGCCGATCAAGGGCCGGATCACCGTCTCGGGCTATGAGGGCTCCGAGCTGCTGGTGGCGCGCCTGCTGATCGAAAGCGGCGCCGAGGTCGACTATGTCGGCACCGCCTGCCCCAAAACCAAATGGTCGGATCCCGACCGCGAATGGCTGGAGGCGCGGGGCGTCACGGTCAACTATCGCGCCTCGCTGGAGCAGGACCTGTCGGCCGTCGACGCTATCCGGCCCGACCTGGCCATCGGCACCACGCCGGTCGTCCAGCACGCCAAGTCGCTGTCGATCCCGTCGCTGTATTTCACCAATCTGATCTCCGCGCGCCCGCTGATGGGTCCGGCGGGGGCGGGGTCGCTGGCCCAGGTGATCAATGCGGCCATCGGCAACAAGGCCCGCTTCGACCGGATGAGCGCCTTCTTCGACGGCGTCGGCACGGGCCATGCCACCGGCATCTGGGAAGACACCCCCACCGACCGCCCCGAGTTCAAGGCCCGCTACGCCAAGCTGCAGGCGGCCGCGGCGAAGGCCGAGGAGCACGTCGGGACATGACGCTGATCCTCGATCACGACCGGGCGGGCGGCTACTGGGGCGCGGTCTACGCCTTCACCGCCATCAAGGGCCTGCAGGTCATCATCGACGGCCCGGTGGGCTGCGAGAACCTGCCCGTCACCTCGGTGCTGCACTACACCGATGGCCTGCCCCCGCACGAGCTGCCGATCGTCGTCACCGGCCTGGGCGAGGACGAGCTGGGCCGGCACGGCACGGAAGGCGCCATGAAGCGGGCGTGGAAGACGCTCGACACGGATCTGCCCAGCGTGGTGGTCACCGGGTCCATCGCCGAGATGATCGGCGGCGGCGTGACGCCCGAAGGCACCAATATCCAGCGCTTCCTGCCGCGCACGATCGACGAGGATCAGTGGCAGTCGGCCGACCGTGCCCTGACCTGGCTGTGGACCCAGTTCGGGCCCAAGAAGATGCCGAAGCCTCGCCCCCGGGAAGACGGTGCGAAGCCCCGGATCAACATCATCGGGCCGATGTACGGCACGTTCAACATGCCCTCGGACCTGGCCGAGATCCGCCGCCTGGTCGAGGGGATCGGCTGCGAGGTCAACATGGTCTTCCCCCTGGGAAGCCATCTGGCCGATGTGCGCAATCTGGCCGACGCCGACGTCAATGTGTGCATGTACCGCGAGTTCGGCCGCGGCCTGTGCGAGACGCTGGAGCGGCCGTATCTGCAGGCCCCGATCGGGCTGGAGTCCACCACCCTGTTCCTGCGGATGCTGGGCGAGATGACGGGGGTCGATCCCGAGCCCTTCATCGCGCGCGAGAAGCACACGACGATCAAGCCGCTGTGGGACCTCTGGCGGTCGGTGACCCAGGACTTCTTCGGCACGGCCAGCTTCGGCATCGTGGCGACCGAGACCTATGCCCGGGGCGTGCGCAAATTCCTCGAGGAGGATCTGGGCCTGCCCTGCGCCTTCGCAATCTCGCGTTGCGCGGGGACCAAGTCCGACAATGAGGCGGTGCAGAAGCTGCTGGGCGAGAACCCGCCGCTGGTCGTCTTCGGCAGCATCAACGAGCGCATCTACATGGCCGAGGTCGCGGCCCGGGGCGGCGGCGGGCATGGCCCGCGCGGCGTCTGGGTGCCGGCCTCCTTCCCCGGGGCGGCGATCCGGCGGCACACGGGCACGCCCTTCATGGGCTATTCCGGCTGCACCTTCCTGATGCAGGAGGTCTGCAACGCCCTGTTCGACGCCCTGTTCAACATCCTGCCCCTGGCGTCGCAGATGGACCAGGCCGAGCCGACGCTGGCGAAGCCCCATGTGGAGATCGCCTGGGACTCCGCGGCCATGGACGAACTGGAAAAGCTGGTCGCCCTGCAGCCCGTGATCGTCCGGATTTCCGCGGCCAAGCGCCTGCGTGACGCGGCCGAGCGCGCCGCCCGCCAGGCCGGCGAGGAGCGGGTCACCGTGAATCGCCTCTTCGCGGCCAATGCCATTGTTCCAAGCGGGAGGGCTGCATGATGCGATCGCCTGCCCGGCTCGGACCTCCGTTCCGTCCTTCGGCTTGTCCGGGTGGCGGAAACGACCACGGGACTTCCCCGTGGCCGACGACCCGCTCCAACGAAAGGAGGAGAGATGTCTAATCTACCTGAAACGGCCGGTGGGTCTCCCACCGGACTATCGCCTGAAGCAGCCAAGGCATTCCATGGCCTCTTCATGACCAGCTTCATCGGCTTCACGATCATCGCGATCATGGCGCACACGCTGGTCTGGTTCTGGCGGCCCTGGTTCGCCTAGGTCTCCACTCTGCTTTGTCGGCGAGAGATAAACTCTCGTCGTCGCCAACAAAGCCTTTAAACGGCTATGGAGGACTACAGTTATGTGGAGAATTTGGCTCCTGTTTGATCCCCGTCGAGTGCTTGTCGCACTCACGGTCTTCTTGTTTACGTTGGCTCTGCTGATTCATTTCATCATGATCAGCGGTCCGACGTATGACATCGACACCTGGGCGGGAGGCTCCCCGCAGCCTGCGGCTACGGCCACCCCCTGACGGGATCCGCGCATGCGGCGCGCGGGCGGGACCGGAGCGATCCGATCCCGTCCGTCGCGAGCCCGATATCAATAGCCCAACCCGACGGTGAGCGGGACAGCGGGCGGAGACGGTCATGGCTTTGCTGAGTTTCGAGCGCAAATATCGCGTCAGGGGGGGGACCCTCATCGGCGGCGACCTGTTCGATTTTTGGGTCGGTCCGTTCTACGTCGGCTTCTTCGGGGTCACGACGGCGTTCTTCGCCGCGCTTGGCACCGCGCTGATCTTCTACGGGGCGTCGCTGGGCGACACCTGGAACCCGTGGTTGATCAGCATCAATCCGCCCCCGCTGGAGTACGGGCTTTCACTCGCGCCCCTGCGTGACGGCGGCATCTGGCAGCTGGTCACCATCTGCGCCATCGGGGCCTTCTGCTCCTGGGCGCTGAGAGAGGTGGAGATCTGTCGCAAGCTGGGGATGGGGCTGCACGTCCCGATCGCCTTCGGGGTCGCCATCCTGGCCTATGTGACGCTGGTGGTGTTCCGCCCGTTCCTCTTGGGGGCCTGGGGACACGGCTTCCCCTATGGCATCTGGAGCCACCTCGATTGGGTCTCCAACGTCGGCTACACCTATGTGAATTTCCACTACAATCCGGCGCATATGGTCGCCATCACCTTCTTCTTCACCACGACCCTGGCGCTGGCCCTGCACGGATCCCTGATCCTGGCGGCGACCAACCCGGGGCCGGGCAAGGAGGTGCGACAGCCGGAGCACGAAGACACCTTCTTCCGCGACTTCATCGGCTATTCCGTCGGCACCCTGGGCATCCACCGCGTGGGTCTGTTCCTGGCGCTGCAGGCCGGCATCTGGAGCGCGATCTGCATGATCATCAGCGGCCCGTTGTGGACCGCCGGCTGGCCCGAGTGGTGGGACGGCTGGCGCAACCTGCCGATCTGGCAATAAGGGGAGGCCCCAGACATGTCCGCATATCAAAACCTGTTCACCCAGATCCAGGTCCAGGGCCATCCGGAGACCGGCCCGGCCGGCGCGGAGGGGGACGACTGGCGGGTCGGAAAGCCCTTCTTCGTCCATCTGCTCGGCCGGATCGGCAATGCCCAGATCGGGCCCATGCACCTCGGCTGGACCGGCATCCTGTCCCTGTTCACCGGCTTCCTGGCCTTCGAGATCATCGGGCTGAACATGCTGGCCTCGGTGGGCTGGAACCCGGCGGAGTTCGTGCGCCAGCTGCCGTGGCTGGCCCTGTATCCGCCCCCGCCGGAGCAGGGCTTCAACCTCCTGCCGCCGCTCGACCAGGGGGGCTGGTGGGTGATCGCCGGCTTCCTGCTGACTGTCTCCGTGGTCAGCTGGTGCGTGCGCAGCTATCTGCGGGCCAAGGCCCTGGGCCTCGGCACCCACACCACCTGGGCCTTCGCCTCGGCGATCTGGCTGTTCCTGGTGCTCGGCTTCATCCGCCCGATGATGATGGGCAGCTGGTCCGAGGCGGTGCCGTTCGGCATCTTCCCGCACCTGGACTGGACCGGCGCCTTCTCGATCACCTACGGCAACCTGTTCTACAATCCGTTCCACGCCCTCTCGATCGTCTTCCTCTATGGCTCGACCCTGCTGTTCGCCATGCACGGGGCGACCATCCTGGCGACCAGCCGTTACGGCGCGGAACGTGAGGTGGAGCAGATCACGGACCGGGGCACGGGCACCGAGCGGGCCGCCCTGTTCTGGCGCTGGACCATGGGCTTCAACGCCACCATGGAGTCCATCCACCGCTGGGCTTGGTGGTTCGCGGTCCTGACGACCCTGACCGGGGGCATCGGCATCCTGCTGACCGGCACGGTGGTCGACAACTGGTACGACTGGGCCGTGGCGCACAATTACGCGCGCTGACGCCGGACGGACTGATGCAGGACAGGGGGCCGTCACATCGTGGCGGCCCCCTCGTCATGAGCGGCCGGATCGCGCCTTACCTGCATTTCACTGGCACCCCGTCGCGAACCGGGTTTGACTACCGCTGCCGCAGGGAGTGCCCGACGCCATGACCCGATCCCGACCGCCCAAGAAGACCGAGAGCCTCGAACTGCGTCTGCCGCACCAGACCAAGGCGGCCTTCATGGCCCACTGCCGTCGCGGCGGCAGCTCGGCCAGCGAGGCCGTGCGTCGCTTCATCGAGGCGGAGCTGGCGGGAGGAGTACCGCGCCGGTCGGGCCTGTGGCGGCTCGCGGCGGCCGCGGCGGCGGGACTGGCCCTGGGCGCGGTGGCCGCCCCTTCGCTGGCCCGGTCCGACACGGCCTCGCGCGAGGCCTTCGACCGCCGCGACGTCAATCAGGACGGGGCCCTGTCGTTCGAGGAGTTCCGCGGCCTCAGCGGATCGGGAGCAGGAAGCGGCCCGGCTTGAGGGCGACCCAGGTCCAGGGCTTGAACAGCGAACTGCCGGGCCGCCAGGAGGCGACCACCAGCTCGGCCCGACCGACCAGGTTTTCGGCGGGCAGGAAGCCGACGCCGACCTCTGCCGGCCAGCGCCCGTCCAGAGAGTTGTCGCGATTGTCGCCCATCACGAAATAGGCGTCGTCGGGCACCCGAAATACGGGCGTGTCGTCGCCAGGCGCGCCGGGACCGAAGTCGTGGACCGGCCAGCTGCGCCCGTCCGCATCGGTCTCCCGGGACAGATCGACGGCACGGTCGGGTGCCTCGGCGCTGCGTCCGGGGCCCTGGGGGTGCTGCGCGATCGGGCGGTCATTGACGAGGACCTGACCCCTGCGAACCTGCACCCGATCGCCCGGCAGGCCGATGACGCGCTTGACCCAGGTCTGGGCGGGGTCCCGGGGCAGACGGAACACCACCACATCGCCCCGCGTCGGATGCCTTGCGAACACCCGGCCGTCGAACACCGCCGGATTGAGGGGCAGGGAGGCGCGGCTCCAGCCATAGGCGTGCTTCGACACCACGATGTAGTCGCCCGTCTCCAGGCCCGGCTCCATCGAGGACGAGGGGATGGTGAAGGGCTGATAGAGCAGGGTCTGCAGGGTCAGGGCGGCGATCAGGCCGACGCCGACCGTGCGGCCGATCTCCACGGCCTCCCGGCGCAGGGGGGAGACGTCGGGGCGGGGCGGGGCGGCGGGCGCGGGATCGGGATGGGTCATGCCGACAGCAGGCGCCGGACCCCGGCCGAACGCCAGCGAGGACGTGTCGGGACGGGCTGAAATCGTGTCCGGACAGCCCCGCGTTCAGGCCGACAGGGCCTGCGGGGCCGGCGACGGAATGGTCTGCACCGCCGCCTCGCGCGGGCGGACATGGGTGAACCGGGACAGGGCGGCGTCCCCCTGGGCGAGGAGGCGCCGGGCGACGGCGGAGCCGGTCTCTGTGGCGTGCCGAACCAGCAGGGCCCGCAGACGACCCGCGGCCTCGCCGGTCGCCGCGGCCGCCTCGACGGAGTCCCCGTTCAGGCGCGGGTCGTCGAAGGTCAGGTCCAGGACGAAGGCTTCGCCGCCCGACATGCCGGCCCCGAAATTCCAGCCGACAGGCCCCAGCACGACCACGGCCCCGCCGGTCATGTACTCACAGCCATGGGCACCGCAGCCCTCGATCACGGCCGTGGCGCCGGAGTTGCGGACGGCGAACCGCTCGCCTGCCACGCCGGCGGCGAACAGGGCGCCCGAGGTTGCGCCATACAGGCAGGTCGAGCCGACGACCGCCTGACCCGACGCCCCGCCCGGGGGGCGAACCACGATCTCGGCCCCGGACAGGCCCTTGCCGACATAGTCGTTGGCCTCGCCGTCCAGCACGATCCGGAGGCCCTTCATGCCCCAGGCCGCCAGCGATTGACCGGCCGAGCCGCGCAGGTTCAGCGTCAGGTGGCCGTCCGGCAGCTCCGACCCGAACCGGCGCACGATGTGCGACGACGTGCGCGTGCCGATGGCCCGCTGGGTGTTGGCCACGGCATAGGTCAGCTGCATCTTCTCGCGCCGGTCCAGGAAGGGACCGGCGTCGCGCAGGATCAGGGCGTCGAGACCGTCCGGCACCTCATTGCGCGGGGCGTCGGCAGGACGGCGCGCGTCGCCCTCGCCCACGCGGACGAGCAGGGGGTTCAGGTCCAGATCGTCCAGATGATCGCCGCCGCGCGAGACCTGACGCAGAAGGTCGGTGCGCCCGACCGCTTCATTGAGCGACCGCAGGCCCAGCGAGGCCAGGATCTCGCGCGTCTCCTCGGCGATGAAGCTGAACAGATTGACCACCTTCTCGGGCGTGCCGGTGAACATGGCGCGCAGCCGTTCGTCCTGGACGCAGACCCCGACAGGGCAGGTGTTGGAATGGCACTGGCGCACCATCAGGCAGCCGACCGCGATCAGCGAGGCCGTGCCGATGCCGAACTCCTCGGCCCCCAGCAGGGCGGCGATGACCACGTCGCGGCCGGTGCGGATGCCGCCGTCGGTGCGCAGACGCACGTGGTCGCGAAGGCCATTCAGGCTGAGCACCTGATGCGCCTCCGACAGCCCCAGCTCCCAGGGCAGGCCGGCGTGCTTGATCGACCCCAGGGCCGAAGCCCCGGTGCCGCCGTTGTGGCCGGCGATCAGGATGACGTCGGCCCGGGCCTTGGCCACCCCGGCGGCCACCGCGCCGATGCCGGACTGGGCGACCAGTTTGACCGTCACGCGGGCGTCGGGGTTGATCTGCTTCAGGTCGTAGATGAGCTGGGCCAGGTCCTCGATCGAATAGATGTCGTGGTGCGGGGGCGGGCTGATGAGGCCGACGCCCGGCGTGGCGTGGCGCATGCGGGCGATGAATTCGGTGACCTTGAACCCGGGAAGCTGACCGCCCTCGCCGGGCTTGGCCCCCTGGGCGACCTTGATCTCGATCTCGCGGCACTGGTTCAGATATTCGGCGGTGACGCCGAACCGGCCCGAGGCGACCTGTTTCACCGCACTGTTGGCATTGTCGCCGTTCGGCCGCGGGCGATAGCGCTGCGGATCCTCGCCGCCTTCGCCCGACACGGAGCGCGCGCCGATGCGGTTCATAGCGACGTTCAGCGTCTCGTGCGCCTCGGGCGAGAGGGCCCCGAGGCTCATCCCCGGCGTCACGAAGCGCCGGCGCACGTCATGTACGCTTTCGACCCCGTCGAGGGGCACGGCTGTCGCCTCGCGGAAATCGAGCAGGTCCCGCAGGGCCGTCGGCGGCTGTTCGCGGGCGCGGCGGGAGTAGGCCTTGAACCGCCCGTAGTCGTTCCGGGTGGTCGCGTCCTGCAGCCGATGGATGGTCTCGGCATCCCAGGCGTGGCTCTCCTCGCCGGCCCGGATGCGGTGCGCGCCCCCGATGCGGAGCACCGGACCGTCGACGGAGAAGCCCCGCCGGGTCCGGGCGATGGCCTGGGCCTCCAGTCCGGCCAGACCGACGCCGGAGATGCGCGAGGTCATGCCCGGGAAGAATTCCGACACAAGGGCGCGGCTGAGACCCAGGGCCTCGAACTCGCCCGCACCGCGGTAGGCGGAGATGACGGAGATGCCCTTCTTGGCGAGGATCTTCAGCAGGCCGGCCTCGACGGCGGCCTTGTGGTTCAGACAGGCGTCGCGCAGCGACAGGCCCGGATAGCGGCCGCCGGCCAGGCGTTCGAGGAAGGTCTCCTGCGCCAGCCAGGCGTTGACGGCGGTGGCACCCACTCCGACCAGAACGGCGAAGGCGTGGGCGTCGATCGCTTCGGCCGAGCGCACGACCAGCGAACAGAAGGTGCGCAGGCCCGCATCCACCAGCCGGCCATGCACCGCCGCCGTGGCCAGGATCATGGGAATGAGCGGCCGGTCCTCGCCGGTGCGCTCGTCGGTCAGGACGATCAGGCCGGACCCGCCGGTCGCCGCCGCCACGGCCTCGTCGCGGATCCGGTCCAGCGCCGCCTTCAGCCCGCC
>CAMCIP010000087.1 GCA_945874855.1 Brevundimonas vancanneytii | reverse complement strand
AGCGCCCCCATCAACGGCAGGAAGAGCAGCAGGGACACGAAGATGGCCAGGATCTTGGGGGCATAGACCAGGGTCTGTTCCTGGATCTGGGTCAGGGCCTGGAACAGGCCGATGCCGACGCCGACCACCAGGGCCACGATCAGCGCCGGCGCGCACAGCTGGATGGTCAGCCACAGGGCGTCGCGCCCCACGTCCAGAACTTCCGCCCCGCTCATCACCCACTCCACACGCACAGAACCGGGCAGAAACTGCCGCGTGTAGGGTTAATGCGGGGTTAGGGAAGGTTCGCCCTGACCGGCCCCACCCTTGCAGCGCTCGCCTCGAAAGCGAGCGATCCCATGGTTCAGACCCTGATTTCGACCCGGAATGAGACGGTTCCCATCGCCCGCGGGGGGTGGCTGGACGCGTTGCGTTTCATTGTGGCCTTCCTGATCATCCTGCATCACTTCCAGGCGGCGGGGCCGCACGCGCTGGCGGAGATGCTGCATCCGGTGTTCGAGCGGGGCGGCTTCCTGCTGACCAACTTCTTCCTGATCGACAGCGGCTATGTGCTGATGCGCGTCTATCAGCGGTCGCTGGAGCGCGGGACGATGAGCCCGGGCGACTTCGTGCTGAAGCGGATCCTGCGGGTCGTGCCGGCGCATCTGATCCTCGGGCTGTCGCTGGTGGGTCTGGTGATCCTGGGCACCTCGGCCGGCGTCGGGCCGCGCAATCCGGAATGGTTCGACTGGAGCCAGCTGCCGGCCCAGCTGCTGCTGGTGCAGAGCTTCGGCATTCCCGGGGGTCTGGGCTGGAACGCGCCGACCTGGTCGATCTCGGCCCTGATCGGCTGCTATCTGGCCTTTCCGTGGATCCTGAAGGGTCTGAGCCGCGTCGGCCCGTGGACGGCGCTGGCCCTCGGCGCGGGCGTCTATCTGGCGGCCAATGAGGCGACCTGGGCCCTGCTGGGCCACCCGGTCTGGCAGATGCCGATGAAGTACGGCTTCATCCGCGCCCTGCCGCTGTTCTTCCTCGGCATGTGCCTGGCCGCCTTCGCCTCCCGCGCCTGGATCCATCCGCGTCTGGCCGGCTGGACGATGCTGGCCGCCACCGCCGCCTTCGCCGGCCTGCAGTGGTTCGACAAGAATGCCCTGGCCTCGATCGTCTGCATTTCGCTGATCATCCTGGCGGCCGGGGCCATTCCGGTGCTGAAGCCCTCGCGCCTGATCGAGAAGGCGGCCCTGGTCAGCTTCTCGATGTTCATCTCCAATGAGGTGGTGCGGATCGCCTGGTTCGGCGGGGTCAATGTCGCCGTCGCCCGACTGGGCCTGTCCGAGCCGGTGCAGTGGGCCCTGTGGGTCGCAGGCGTGGCCGCGGCGGTGATCTTTGCCTTCGCCTTCCACTTCCTGATCGACGAGCCGATCCAGAACCGGATCAAGGCGGAGCTCAAGGCCCGGCAGACCCGCCGCCAGCGCGTCGCCGCCGTGACCGGGGCCAGCCAGACCGCCTGATCAGTCGGCGGGCGGTGCGGCCTCGGCCTCGGTCGGGGGTGGGGCCTCGCCAAGCGCCTCGGCGATCAGGGTGCGCGCCGCGTCGGCCGTCGCCCCGCCGTGGGGCGCGTTGGCCAGCGGCGTCAGGACGGCCAGGGCCTCGGGCACGCGGCCCGTCGCGATCAGCGCCCCGCCATAGCCCAGACGCACGGCCGGCAGTTGCGGCGCCCCGTCGAAGGCGGCCTCCCAGGTCAGCATGTCGTTGTCGTTGGGATAGCCGGTCTGGCCCTCGCGGGACCGGGCGATCAGCAGCAGGGTGAAATAGTCGTCCGGATCGATGCGATAGGCCCGGGCGAGGAAGCCGCGCGCCTGGGCCAGCAGGGAGCGGCGCTGGTCCGGATCCTCGGTCTCTTCCGCCTGGCGGATGCGGCCGGTGGCCAGATACTGCAGCGCCTCGTCCGTTTCCGGCGCGAGCTCCAGCACCTTCAGCAGGGTGGCCTCGCCCGCGGCGGCGTCGCCCATGTGCAACTCGGCGTGACCGAGGACCAGCAGGGCGAAGGGGTCTTCGGGCCAGCGCGCGGCCCGGCGGCGCACGTCAGCCAGGGCTTCGGCCCGCTGGTCCTCGCTGAGGGGGCGTTTGATGCGCTGGCCGATCAGGATCAGGTCGCGCGCCGACTCCGGCAGGCGCTCCACGGTGATCTCGATCGGTCGATAGGTGATCGGATAGGTCGAGGCATAGACATTGCCGCGGCCATAGGCCGTCAGGGTCTGGGTCAGCTGGGGCATGGTCAGGCCCGTGGCCTGGCTGATCGCCTCCGACGGCCCGACGCCCGACGCCACCAGCCGCAGATAGACGTCCAGCTGTCGCGACCGCTCCGGCGTGGCGAAGAACCAGTGCGTCAGCAGCCAGGCCACCGGATAGTAGGTGGCGCGGTACTCGGCGCCCTCCACCTGACCGAAGCGTTTGGTCAGCAGGGTCTCCAGCGGAATCCAGGCCCCGTAGTTCAGCCAGCTGACCCGCCCCGCATTGGGTTCGCCCAGGATGAACTCCGCGTCGCGGATGCGCGCGGTCATGACGTATTCGGCCAGGCCCTCGGTCAGCCAGCCGGGGTAGGGGGCGTTGAGGTGCTGGTAGAAGAAGTGGTGGGCGTATTCGTGAAGGATGGTCTGATCGCCGTCGGCGCGGATGGCGACGGCGAAGATGTCCTCCTCATTGGTGGTGTAGAAGCCGGCGACGTCGCGGCCGACGCCCGGCGCCACCGCCTCCAGTCCTTCACGACGCGCCACCAGATAGATCGGCAGCTTCCGCAGGGTCGGCCGGTCCATCGGCACGCCGAAGCGCAGGCGCAGGATCTGGTCGAACCGCTCCAGGTCGGTGACGAAGTCGCGCAGGGCCCGCTCGCCGCCGTCGGAATAGGCGATGAAATGCTCGCTCTCGGCCCGGAGCCAGGTCTGGGCCGCGGCCGGGCCGGCGACCAGGATCCACAGCGCCAGAGCCGCGAGGGCCGCGCGACACAGTCGCATCAGGTCCCCCGGGACCCCGGTCCGATGTCCAATCCCCCGCATGCGTATGCCCCCGCCCCCGGATGAGGGCGAAAGCCTAGCTCACGACCGGTCGCGGGGCCAAGTGTCGTGGGTCAGGCGGCCATGCGGTTCCAGACGGCGCGGTCGGCGGCGACGGGGGTCAGACGGCCGCGGCGGGCCTTGGCCTTCAGATCGCCGAGGATCGGCTCCGGCAGGGCGCAGAAGCGCGGCTCGACGAGATCGGGCACGCAGCCCTGTTCCGGGGCGGCGAACAGGGCGGCATTCACCTCCGGTCCGCAGCTGTGCAGAAGCCAGGCGAGGCGGCGCGCCCGCACGGGATCATTGCGGTGCAGCTCCGGATCCTCGGAGAAGAGTTCGCAGCCCAGCTCCAGGACATAGTCGAAGCCCAGCCCCTCGAACCGGCGCGCGTCGCCGGGCGTGACCGGGCAGGTCTCGTCCAGATCGAACACGACGTCGTTGAGCAGGAAGAGCATGCCGAACCACCACCATCCACGTCGGGCTCATGACGGCCCGTTGAGGTGACCCTAGCGAGCCGCGCTTGCGGTCCGGTTCACGAACGCGGCTAAGAAAGTGTGACGCTCAGGCGACGGCCTCGGTCAGGAAGTGGCGCCCCTCGCGATCCTCGATCTCGACCACCCACAGGTCGGGGTCATAGGTGATCTGGCGCCGGACCCAGTCGTCGATCTCGCTCTCCATTTCGCTCTCGACGGGCTGCAGCCAGAGGGGTTCGCCGGTGGGGCCCTGGGCCTCGCTCCACACGCGGGCGCGTCGCTCGCCGGTGTTCCAGACCTTGACCAGCACGGCGCCCGCGCGGGCGTCGCCGCGGCGCACCACAGTGGCCGAGGCGCCTACCAGCTCGGCCCGGCGGATCAGGGCCGCCACCCAGACGTCCGAGGCGATGAGCATTTCACTAACCCTGATCGGCAACCGGACCGGAACCCCTGCCGTGCTGGTATGGGCCCATGAAGACGACGCGCAAACCCCCCATGCCGGGAACGACGGCGATGGCTGCGGCCCTGACCCTGGCCCTGACGGCCGGCGCCGCGACGGCCGCCGATCCTCATTACGACCGCGCCTTCATGCTGGCGGCCGACGCGCGCTGCCGCCTGTTCGACCGTCCGGTCACGGCGGCGCTGGCCTCGGCCACCCTGCAGGCGCGCGGGGCGGCCCTGCGCGAGGGCGCGACCGCCATCCAGGCCGCCGAGACCGCCCGCCGCGCCCGGGCCCGTGCGGCCGCGGTCGACTGTTCCAATCCCGAACTGCGGATGGTCGCGGGCCGGGTCCAGAACGCCTTTTCCGGCTGGGCCTCGATGCGGCGCATGGACTTTCCGGGCGTGGAGGGCGTGTGGATGGCCGACCGTACCGCCCGGGACGCGCCGCGCTGGCGGCTGTCGCAGGCCGGCCGGGTGGGCGCCTCGCCGGTCACCGTCGGGCGGGCGTCGGGCCATGACGGGCTGACTGTCGCCGTCTCCTTTTTCGGACGGCCCCGCCCGACCTCGGCGCGGATCGTGGCGCGCGACGCCGCCCGTTTCCCCAATCCCTGGATTGCCCGCACGCCGACCCTGGCGCCCGAGGCCCAGCGCCGGGCCCTGTGGGCGGGGGCCACCTTCGCGGCCGACCGCGGCCTACTGGCGACCGGCAAACGACAGGGTGAGGTGTGGCGGTTTGAGGCCTCGGCCCTGTCGGTGCTGGCCGCGCTGGATCCGCGCGAGGCCTTTGCGGTGGAATTCCTGTTCCGCGACGGCAGTGTGGCCCGCGTCGAGTTCGAGGTCGGCGACCTGGCCGCGGCCGAGGCCTTTCTGTCTCTCGGCGCGGTCTGAGCCTCAGCCTTCAGCCGGCGCGCGGTGCAGCGGCACGATTTCGGCCCCGTCGGGCGGAGACGGCGGACGCAGGGCGGAGACGATGGGCAGGCGCACCGTCGCGGCCGTGCCTTCCCCCAGGGTGCTGTCCAGCGTCAGCCGGCCGCCATGCAGCTCAGCCAGCGACCGCACCAGGGCGAGGCCCAGACCCGTGCCACGCGCGCGCTGCTCGGCGCCGCCGGCCTGTTCGAAGGGACGGCCCAGCCGTTTCAGGTCCTCGGGCGCGATGCCGGACCCGGTGTCGGCCACGACCAGCTCCAGATAGGGGCCGATCGCCTCCAGTGTGACGGTGACCGAGCCTTCGGGCGGGGTGAATTTCACGGCGTTGGACAGAAGGTTCAGAGCCATCTGCTTCAGGGCGCGCCGGTCGGCCGTGACCTCGACGGGCGCGTTCGGCAAGAGGCCGGTCAGCCGGATGCTGCGCTCGTCCGCCAGCGGCCGGACCAGGGCCATGGCGGCGGCCACGGGGTCGCGGGCGTCGAACCGCTCGATCGCCAGCTGATAGCGTTCCGCCTCGATCTTGGAGACGTCCAGCACGTCATTGATCAGTTCCAGCAGGTGGCCGCCGGCGTCGTGGATGGAGACGGCATAGTCGGCGTAGCGGTCGGGCAGGGGGCCGAACAGCTTCTGGCGCATGATGTCGGCGAAGCCGATGACGGCGTTCAGCGGTGTGCGCAGTTCGTGGGACATGTTGGCGAGGAAGCGCGTCTTGGCCGCATTCTGGGCCTCCGCCTCGGCACGGGCGACGTCCAGGGCCACCTCGCGGGCGTGGTCGGCCGTGCTCTCGAAGGCCTGGACGATGAGGCGCGGCCCCGTCGCCGCCGGATCGTCGAACCGGGCCAGGGTCAGGGTGACGCGCCGGTCCAGGGCGGTGCGGGGCGTGAACCGGGCTGTGGCGGTGTGGCCCTGAAGCGCCCGGTCTATGGCGCCCATGACGGCGGACCGGTCGGGGGCATGGACGGCGGCAATCAGCCCGCCCTCGAAGAGCGGTTCGACCGGCAGGGCGGCGGGCGGCGCGCCATAGGCGGCCACGGGGCGGCCGGCCGGATCGATCAGAAGGGTCAGCCCCGGCTGGGCCGACAGCACCGCCTCGACCCGACGGATGCCCCCGCGCGCGCTCATCAGGCGACGCTCCCGGGCCCGCCAGCCCAGGCGCAGCGACAGGATGAAGGCGCCCATGGCCAGCAGGCCCACCAGGGCGGCCGTGACCGGCGCCGGGTCGGGCACCGAGCCCCAGACCGCGCCCGCCAGCCCGACCAGAATGGCGACGGCCGAGGCGACCGCGCCGGCGGTGACCATCCGCAGACCGAACTTTCGCCCGCCGCCGAGAGACAGGCCGGCCGCCACCGGCATGAAGATCAGGGCTGACAGGGCGCCGCCCAGACCGCCGCCCAGCAAGGACGCCACCGCCGCCGCCGCCGCCCAGACGCCCAGCACCCGCGACCGCGGCCATCCGCCGTCCCGCCACAGCAGGGTCAGGCCGATCAGCCCCGGCAGGGCCGCGGCCAGCAGCCCCCAGAAGGCCGGGCCGCCCTCGCCGCCCAGCCAGCGCAGGGCCAGGGCCAGCACGGCCACGGCCACGGCCCAGCCGGCATGCCAGGCGGCCAGGCCGGGCAGGGCGGGATCGGGTCCGGGCGGGGCGGGCGCGGCGGTCACGCGGGGAGGTCTCGTGCGGGCGCCGACCGGGGCGTGGCGCAATTTCCTAGACTATCGACCTGCGCGAGTCGGGGCGACACCCCTCCCGTGGCGGGCGAGCCCCGGTGTCGGACACCGCCGACGCCGACGGGGACGATCCGCCCGATTGTGGTGAGCGGCGCACCCCTCTATCTCCGCCCCCATGACCGCACCCCCCGGGACCCTCGACGCCACCCTCGCCGAACTGGTCGAGGAATTCGACCTGCTGGGCGACTGGGAAGGCCGGATCGAATACGTCATCGACCTGGGCAAGGGGCTGGCCCCCCTGCCGGACGAGGCCCGGGTCGAGGCCAACAAGGTGCCCGGCTGCGCGGCGCAGGTGTGGCTGGTCTCCCGGCGGGACGGCGATCGGCTGACCTTCCACGCCGACAGCGACAGCGCCCTGTCGAAAGGCAATGTCGCCCTGCTGCTGAAGCTCTACTCCGGCCGGACCCCGGCCGAGATCCTGGCCTTCGACGCCCGGGCGGCGCTGGACCGGCTGGGCCTGCCGCAGGCGCTCACCCGACAGAGGGCCAACGGCCTGAACAGCATGGTCGGCCGCATCCGGGCGGCGGCGCTGGCCGACTAGGCCATCGCGACGGTCAGGTTCTCGGCGACCTTGTCGAGGAAGCCCTCGGTGGTCAGCCAGCCCTGCTGGTCGCCGACCAGAAGCGCCAGGTCCTTGGTCATGAAGCCGGCCTCGACGGTTTCCACCACGACGCGCTCCAGGGTGTCGGCGAACCGCTCCAGCTCGGCATTGCCGTCCAGCTTGGCGCGATGCGAGAAGCCGCGGGTCCAGGCGTAGATCGAGGCGATGGAGTTGGTCGAGGTCGCCTCGCCCTTCTGGTGCTGGCGATAATGGCGGGTCACCGTGCCGTGGGCGGCCTCGGATTCCAGCACCTTGCCGTCCGGCGTCATCAGCACCGAGGTCATCAGGCCCAGCGAGCCGAAGCCCTGGGCCACCACGTCGGACTGGACGTCGCCATCGTAGTTCTTGCACGCCCAGACGAAGCCGCCCGACCATTTGATGGCCGCGGCCACCATGTCGTCGATCAGGCGGTGCTCATAGGTCAGGCCCCTGGCCTTGAACCCGGCGGCATATTCCTCGTCGAACACCTTCTGGAAGATGTCCTTGAAGCGGCCGTCATAGGCTTTGAGGATGGTGTTCTTGGTCGACAGATAGACCGGATAGTTGCGCTGCAGGCCGAAGGCGAAGCTGGCGCGGGCGAACTCGGTGATCGAGTCGTCGAGGTTGTACATGCCCATGGCGATGCCGGCCGAGGGGAAGTCGAACACCTCGTGCTCGATCTCCTGGCCGTCATTGCCGACGAATTTGATCGTCAGCTTGCCGGGGCCGGGGATCAGGAAGTCGGTGGCCTTGTACTGGTCGCCGAAGGCGTGGCGGCCGACGACGATGGGCTGGGTCCAGCCGGGCACCAGGCGGGGCACGTTCTTGCAGATGATCGGCTCGCGGAAGACGACGCCGCCGAGGATGTTGCGGATCGTGCCGTTGGGCGACTTCCACATCTTCTTGAGGCCGAACTCCTTCACCCGGGCCTCGTCGGGGGTGATGGTGGCGCATTTCACGCCGACGCCGTGCTTCTGGATGGCCCGGGCGGCGTCGATCGTCACCTGGTCGTCGGTGGCGTCGCGGTTCTCCATCGACAGGTCGTAATAGTCGAGTTCGAGGTCGAGGAAGGGGAAGACCAGCTTGTCCTTGATCATCTGCCAGATGATGCGGGTCATCTCGTCGCCGTCGAGGTCCACGATGGGGTTGGCGACCTTGATCCTGGCCATGAAGTCTCTCTGTCGATGCGGGGGATAGGGGTTCGGCGGGCGGTATAGACCCGCGGGGCCGGGCGCGCAAAGGGCCGCGCCAGCCTGTTTCAGTCGGCCCCGGCAGGTCCGCGCGCGAGGTCTAGAGCCCGAGCAGCCGGACCAGGAACTCCACGTCCGACCACGGCGCGCCGCGACCGCGCAGGGCCGGCAGGATGCCGTCGGCCTGACGCACCACCACCAGGTCGCGGTCAGGGATCAGATAGAGCCGCTGATTGCCTGCGCCTGCGGCCATGCGCACATCCAGCCCGCGCAGGCGCGCGAGGTCGTCCTGCCCCAGTCCCGCGCGTGGCCCGGGCGGGATCAGGCCCGCGCGCAGCAACCACCAGGTCAGGCCGTAGCCGGGGTTGGCGGGCGAGGGGGCGAAACAGGCGGCCAGGGCCGCCGGATCGACGATCGGCCGGCCATCGACGCGGCCCCCTTCCGCCACGAGGCGGCCGAATCGGGCCCATTCGGTCGCGGTGAAGGCCGCGCCGGACGGCAGGGTCGGCTGGCCGTCGCGCAGTTGCCAGGCCCCGACCTGCACGCCCGCCGGATCCAGCAGGCGTGTCTTCATCAGGGCCAGGACGTCGGCGGGGCGGCCGGCCGCCTCCAGCTTGCGTCGCACGATCTCGCCGAAGACCTGGAACGGCCGGGGGCCATAGCGGAAGGTCCCGGCCGGGCCGACCGGCGGCGCGGCCACGGCCTCGGCATAGGTCGGCGGCCGCCCGATCGGTCCGCCGCCGATCCCCGACGACAGGTCCAGCAGGCTGCGGATCGTGGCGTCCTGTTTGACCGGTTGGCCGCGCCATTCCGTCAGGGTATCGGCACAGCGCTCGTCGAGACGGAGCAGGCCGTCCTGGACCAGGGCGGCGGCCAGCACGCCGCTGAAGCTCTTGGTGCCGCTGGC
>CAMCIP010000086.1 GCA_945874855.1 Brevundimonas vancanneytii | reverse complement strand
TGGACGCCGACTCGACGCCCCGCCAGGCCGCCTGAGCCATGTCGCCGCTGACCGTCGCCCTGGCGGCCGTCGCGCTCTGGGCCCTGATCCGGCTGGGCCGGCAGACCGAGCGACGGGGCAGGGGACACTGGCGGGTCACGGCCACCCTTCTGGCCGCCGTCATGATGGCCGGGGCCGTCGTGGCGGTCACGCGCAGTGCCTGGCTGACGGCAGGAGCCCTGGCCTTCGGTGGCCTGTGGCTGACCTTCGCCTCGCGCAGCCGTCAGACGCCGGCGCGGCCCGATGATCTGGACGATGGCGAGGCGCGCTCCGTCCTGGGCGTCTCCGCCGACGCCGGCCCGGCCGAGATCAACGCTGCCTGGCGACGTCTGATGGGGCGGGCCCATCCCGACCAGGGCGGCACCCAGGGCCTCGCCGCCCGACTGAACGCCGCCCGGGACCGGCTGCTCAGGAAGCGGGCTTGACCTCGAGCAGTTCCACCGTGAAGCGCAGCGCCGAGTTGGGCGGGATCTCGCCGCCGACCCAGCGCTCGCCATAGGCAAGGTGGCCGGGGATCAGGAACTCGAAGGTCTCACCCTCCCGCATCAGACCGACGCCCTCGGTCCAGCCCTTGATGACGCGGTTCAACGGGAACTCGGTCGGTTCGTTGCGGGAGTAGGAGCTGTCGAACTCCTGCCCCCCGGTGAAGGTGCCGCGATAGTGCACCTTGACCACGTCGGTCGCTTGGGGTTGGCGTCCCTGCGGATTGGCTGCCCCGACGCGCCGCCATTGCAGGCCGCTGTCGGTCACCGTCCAGCCCGGCTGGGCGGCGTTGTGGGCCAGCCACTCGGCCTGGTTGGCCTCCCACTCTGCCTGGGTCGGCGGGGCCAGAGGGGTGACCGGCAGGGTCGGGGCACCGGCGCAGGCGGCCAGCAGGGCGGTCAGGGCGAGGGGAGCGAGGCGCAGGGTCATCTGCCGACGCTAGCAGCGCGTCGCCGTCTGAGGAACCGCTCTTCGGCGACCTGGGGTCCGGCGGCCAGGGCCAGGTCATACTCGGCCACGGCCTCGATCCGCCGGTCGAGCCGCGCCAGCAGATCGGCCCGCGCCGCATGGAAGGGCAGCCAGCCGGTTGCCGCCACGGCGTCCAGCGCCGCCAGTCCTGTCGCCGCCCCCTCGACCTCGGCCAGGGCCACGGCCCGGTTGGTCCGCAACACCGCATCGTCGCGCTGGCTGAGCAGGGCATCGTACAGCGCGAGGATGTCGCGCCAGGGCGTGGTCCCACTCTCCCGCCGCGAGGCGTGGGCGGCGTGAACAGCGGCCTGCAGCGCCCGCGGACCCGGCGGTGTCGCGGCCTGCCGGCTCAGGGCGGCAGAGGTCGCCAGCCAGGCCCGCCCTCGTGCCAGCAGGTCCGCGTCCCAGTCCCGCACGTCCTGTGCGGTCAGCGGCGCCATCGCGCCGTCTGCGTCCAGCCGCGCCGCCCGCCGCGACTCGGTCAGGTGGAAGGTCGAGGCCAGCGCCTGGACCTCGGCGTCGCCCGGTGCCAGCCGGGCCAGCAAGGCACTGAGCCGCAGCATTTCGGCGGCGAACTCCGCGTGCGGCCCGGCCAGGGCGGCGTCGGCATGCGCCTGCGCATAGGCCACCTCCAGCGTGGACAGGACCGCCTCCATCCGCTCGGGCCAGCGTTCGGGCCCCGGCGTCTCGAACGGTACGCCGGCCTCGGTGATCTTGCGCTTGGCCCGCACCAGCCGCTGCGCCAGGGTCGGCTCTGAAACCAGGAAGGCGCGCGCGATCTCGGACGTGCTCAGTCCGCACACCGTCTTCAGTGTCAGCGGTGCCCGCGCCTCGGCCGCCACCGCGGGATGGCAGCAGACGAAGATCAAACGCAGGCGCTCGTCGGGTATCGGCTCGTCCAGCCGCATCGCATGCTCCTCCGGCGTCGGCTCGGGCTCAGGCGCCTCGGGCCTGTGCGCCGCCGCCGTCGCGCGGCGTCGCAGCCGGTCCACGGCCCAGCGGCGTGCGACTGCGTACAGCCAGGCGGCCGGGTCGGCGGGCGGGGCGGGGCCCCAGCGTTCCACCGCCCGGGCGCATGCCTCCGCGAAGGCCTCCTCGGCCAGGTCCAGATCCCGGAAGGCGGCGGCCAGGGCGGAAGTCACCCGGCCGCCGGCCTCCCGGAAGGTGGTCTCCAGTGGGCTCAAAGTCCCTCGGGTGCCGCCAGCATCGGCCGGATTTCGATCGACCCGGTCGTGGCGATCGGCAGCTTCTTCGCCCACTCGATCGCGGCGTCCAGATCGGGCGCCTCGATCATGTAGAGCCCGCCCAGCTGTTCGCGGGTCTCGGCGAAGGGACCGTCGTGAACGGTCCGTCCCTGGGGGGTCACCCGCACCGTCGTGGCGGTGGATGTGGACTTCAGCCCGGCCCCGCCGCGCATCACCCCGGCCTGGGCCATCTCGCCGCCGAACGCGTTGTGGGCGACCAGAATGTCCTTCCAGGACTGGCTGTCCTCCCCTTGGGGATAGGCCTCGGCCTCGGGCTCATGAATCAGAAGGGCGTATTGCATCGGTTCGATCTCCGCGTCGCTGGAACGGCCAGTCCGATCATGCGCGACATGACGAAGACGCGCCACCGTTCGCCATTTCGACAGCTGTTGCGATACGACGACGGATTTCACCGCAGAGGCCTTTATTTCGTCGCAGAAGCGAGTATATGACCGCGTTCCGCACAACTCAGCACGAGTCCGCGCGAAAAGCGCCGAGGCCCGGTCCGTAGCCCTCCGACCGGTGCGAAGGCGCGCTCCTCCCCAAGGGAGCTGCACATTTCAGGCGTCCTGGCCGGAACGGGCCGAGGGTGGACGCCGAACTCCGAAGTCCCGGAGCGCACATCCGCGCGCCGGGGCCGCTGCATTGGATGGCGCTCCGCCGGATTACGGCAGGGCCCCTCGATTGGGAATACAGAATGGCCAAGTCCATCGACGGTCTCGCCCTCGCGGCTCAGATCGCCTCCGCCACGTCCTTCACCGGCAAGAAGCGCATCCGCCACTCGTTCGGCCGCATCCCCGAGGCGGTGCAGATGCCGAACCTGATCGAGGTCCAGCGCGCCTCCTATGAGCAGTTCCTGCAGCGCGAGGTGCGCAGCGGTCAACGCCGGGACGAAGGCATCGAGGCGGTCTTCAAGTCGGTCTTCCCGATCAAGGACTTCAACGAGCGCGCCGTTCTGGAATACGTCTCCTACGAGTTCGAGGAGCCGAAGTACGACGTCGAGGAATGCATCCAGCGCGACATGACCTATGCCGCGCCGCTGAAGGTCAAGCTGCGCCTGATCGTGTTCGAGGCCGACGAGGAAACCGGCGCCCGCTCGGTCAAGGACATCAAGGAGCAGGACGTCTACATGGGCGACATCCCGCTCATGACCGACAAGGGCACCTTCGTCGTCAACGGCACGGAGCGGGTCATCGTTTCGCAGATGCACCGCTCGCCGGGCGTCTTCTTCGACCACGACAAGGGCAAGACGCACAGCTCGGGCAAGCTGCTGTTCGCGGCCCGCGTGATCCCTTACCGCGGTTCCTGGCTGGACTTCGAGTTCGACGCCAAGGACATCGTCTACGTTCGCATCGACCGTCGCCGGAAACTGCCCGCCTCCACCTTCCTGATGGCTCTGGGCATGGACGGCGAGGAGATCCTCAAGACCTTCTACGAGACCGTGCCCTATGAGAAGCGCGGCGAAGGCTGGGTCACGCCCTACAAGCCCGAGCGCTGGCGCGGGGTGAAGCCCGAGTTCGACCTGGTCGACGCCGACACCGGCGAGGTGGTGGCCCCCGGCGGTACCAAGATCAGCGCGCGTCAGGCCAAGAAGCTGGGCGATACGGTCAAGTCGCTGTCGCTGGCGGCCGACGCCCTGCTGACCCGCTATCTGGCGGCTGATGCGGTCAACATGGAAACCGGCGAGATCTATGCCGAGGCCGGCGACGAGCTGGACGGACCGACCATCGAGCTGCTGGAGTCGCACGGCTTCACCACGATCGACGTGCTGGACATCGACCACGTGACGGTCGGTGCCTACATGCGCAACACCCTGCGCATCGACAAGAACACCGGCCGCGAGGACGCCCTGTTCGACGTCTACCGCGTGATGCGTCCGGGTGAGCCGCCGACGCCCGAAGCGGCCGAGGCGATGTTCCAGTCGCTGTTCTTCGACAGCGACCGCTACGACCTGTCGGCCGTGGGCCGGGTCAAGATGAACATGCGTCTGGAGACGCCGGATGTCGCCGACGACATCCGCGTCCTGCGCAAGGAGGACGTGCTCAAGGTCCTGCAGATCCTGGTCGGTCTGAAGGACGGCGTCGGCGAGATCGACGACATCGACAACCTGGGGAACCGTCGCGTCCGCTCGGTCGGCGAGCTGCTGGAGAACCAGTACCGCGTGGGCCTGCTGCGGATGGAACGCGCCATCAAGGAGCGTATGTCCTCGGTCGATATCGACACGGTGATGCCGCACGACCTGATCAACGCCAAGCCGGCCGCGGCGGCTGTGCGCGAGTTCTTCGGTTCGTCGCAACTGTCGCAGTTCATGGACCAGACCAACCCGCTGTCCGAGATCACCCACAAGCGTCGCCTTTCGGCGCTTGGCCCGGGCGGTCTGACGCGCGAGCGCGCGGGCTTCGAGGTCCGCGACGTGCACCCGACCCACTATGGCCGCATCTGCCCGATCGAAACGCCTGAAGGCCCGAACATCGGCCTGATCAACTCGCTGGCCACCCACGCCCGGGTGAACAAGTACGGCTTCATCGAGAGCCCCTACCGGCGCGTCAAGGACGGCAAGGCCACCGACGACGTCGTCTACATCTCGGCCATGGAAGAGGCGAAGCACGTCATCGCCCAGGCCAACATCGAGCTGAAGGACGGCCATATCGTCGACGATCTGGTCCCCGGCCGGATCAACGGCGACTCCCAGCTTTTGGCCAGGGCTGACGTCGACATGATGGACGTGTCGCCCAAGCAGGTCGTCTCGGTCGCCGCGGCCCTGATCCCCTTCCTCGAGAACGACGACGCCAACCGGGCCCTGATGGGCGCGAACATGCAACGTCAGGCCGTGCCTCTGGTGCAGTCCGATGCGCCGCTGGTCGGCACGGGCATGGAGGCCATCGTGGCCGTCGACTCCGGCGCCGTCGTGGTCGCCAGGCGTGACGGCGTCGTCGAGCAGATCGACGGTACCCGCATCGTGGTGCGCGCGACTGGCGAGGTGGACGCCGCCCGCTCCGGTGTCGACATCTACCGGCTCTCGAAGTTCCAGCGGTCCAACCAGTCGACCTGCATCAACCAGCGTCCGATCGTGCGCGTGGGCGATGAGGTGAAGACCGGCGACGTGATCGCCGATGGTCCGTCGACGGACCTGGGCGAACTGGCCCTGGGTCGCAATGCGCTCGTCGCCTTCATGCCGTGGAACGGCTACAATTTCGAAGACTCGATCCTGATCTCGGAGCGCATCGTGCGCGACGACGTCTTCACCTCGATCCACATCGAGGAGTTTGAGGTCATGGCCCGCGACACCAAGCTGGGCCCGGAGGAGATCACCCGCGACATCCCCAACGTCGGCGAGGAGGCTCTGCGCAACCTTGACGAGGCGGGCATCGTGGCGATCGGCGCCGAGGTCCAGCCAGGCGACATCCTGTGCGGCAAGGTCACGCCCAAGGGCGAAAGCCCGATGACGCCGGAAGAGAAGCTGCTGCGCGCCATCTTCGGTGAGAAGGCGTCGGACGTGCGCGACACCTCGCTGCGCCTGCCGCCCGGCGTGGCGGGCACGGTCGTGGACGTGCGCGTGTTCAACCGCCACGGCGTCGACAAGGACGAGCGTGCGGTGGCCATCGAGCGCGCCGAGATCGAGCGCCTGGGCAAGGACCGCGACGACGAACTGGCGATCCTTGAACGCAACGTCTACGGCCGCCTCAAGCCCCTGGTGCTGGGCAAGAATGCGACCTCGGGTCCCAAGGGCCTGGGCCGCGGCACGGTCACCGAGGAAAAGCTCGCCGAACTGTCGCGCGGCCTCTGGTGGCAGATCGCGCTCGACGACGAGAAGGCCATGGGCGAGCTGGAGGCGATGAAGCGCCAGTTCGAGGACGCCCGCAAGGCGCTGGACCGTCGCTTCGAGGACAAGGTCGAGAAGCTGCAGCGCGGCGACGAACTGCCCCCCGGCGTGATGAAGATGGTCAAGGTCTTCGTCGCGGTGAAGCGCAAGCTTCAGCCCGGCGACAAGATGGCCGGCCGTCACGGCAACAAGGGCGTCATCTCCAAGATCCTGCCGATCGAGGACATGCCCTATCTGGAAGACGGCACCTCGGTGGACGTTGTTCTGAACCCGCTGGGCGTGCCCTCGCGCATGAACATCGGTCAGATCTTCGAGACCCACCTGGGCTGGGCTGCCGCCGGCCTCGGCAAGCAGATCGCCGGCCTGCTGGAAGACTGGCAGAACGGAGGGCAGAAGAAGGCCCTGGTGTCGCGCCTGACCGAGATCTACGGCAAGGACACGCCCCTGCCCGACGACGAGATGGAACTGGTCGAACTGGCCCGGAACCTGTCCAAGGGCGTGCCCTTCGCCACCCCGGTGTTCGACGGTGCCCACATCAACGACATCGAGCGCCTGCTTGAGGAAGCCGGTCTCGACAAGTCGGGCCAGTCCATCCTGTACGACGGCCAGACGGGCGATCGGTTCAAGCGGCCGGTCACCGTCGGCTACATCTACATGCTGAAGCTGCACCACCTGGTGGACGACAAGATCCACGCCCGCTCGATCGGCCCGTACTCGCTGGTCACCCAGCAGCCGCTGGGCGGCAAGGCGCAGTTCGGTGGCCAGCGCTTCGGCGAGATGGAGGTGTGGGCCCTCGAGGCCTACGGCGCCGCCTACACCCTGCAGGAGATGCTGACGGTCAAGTCCGACGACGTGGCCGGCCGCACCAAGGTCTACGAGGCCATCGTCCGTGGCGACGACAGCTTCGAGGCCGGCATTCCCGAGAGCTTCAACGTGCTTATCAAGGAAATGCGCTCGCTGGGTCTGAACGTGGAGCTGGAGAACAGCTGATCCGGAACCAGAGCCCTCTCCCGCCCGGCGGGGGAGGGCGGTCCGCTCCCTGAACCCCACTCCTCATCGATTTTCGCGGGCCATCCCGCAGAAGGAAATAAAGATGAACCAGGACGTCCTGAACATCTTCAACCCGGTCCCGGTCGCCCCGACCTTCGACCAGATCAAGATCGCCCTCGCCAGCCCGGAGAAGATCCGGTCCTGGTCGTTCGGCGAGATCAAGAAGCCCGAAACGATCAACTACCGCACGTTCAAGCCCGAGCGCGACGGCCTGTTCTGCGCCCGCATCTTCGGTCCGACCAAGGACTACGAGTGCCTGTGCGGCAAGTACAAGCGCATGAAGTACAAGGGCATCATCTGCGAGAAGTGCGGCGTTGAGGTCACCCTGGCCCGCGTCCGGCGCGAGCGGATGGGCCACATCGATCTGGCGTCTCCGGTCGCCCACATCTGGTTCCTGAAGTCCCTGCCGTCGCGCATCTCCCTGATGCTGGACATGGCGCTGAAGGACGTGGAGCGGGTGCTCTACTTCGAGAACTACATCGTCACCGAGCCGGGCCTGACCCCGCTGAAGCAGAACCAGCTGCTGACGGAAGACGAGTTCTATCGCTATCAGGAAGAGTTCGGCGACGACGGCTTCACGGCCGAAATCGGCGCCGAGGCCGTGCGCAACCTGCTCATGGGCATCGACCTGCACGCCGAGGCCGAGAAGCACCGCGGCGAACTGGCCGACAGCCCTTCGGAGATGAAGGCCAAGAAGGCGTCCAAGCGCCTGAAGCTGATCGAGGCCTTCCTGGAGTCCGGCAACAAGCCGGAGTGGATGGTCCTGACCATCGTGCCGGTCATCCCGCCCGAGCTGCGTCCGCTAGTGCCGCTGGATGGCGGCCGCTTCGCCACCTCCGACCTGAACGACCTGTACCGCCGCGTCATCAACCGCAACAACCGCCTGAAGCGGCTGATGGAACTGCGTGCGCCGGACATCATCATCCGCAACGAGAAGCGGATGCTGCAGGAATCCGTCGACGCCCTGTTCGACAACGGCCGCCGCGGTCGCGTGATCACGGGTGCCAACAAGCGCCCGCTCAAGTCGCTGGCCGACATGCTGAAGGGCAAGCAGGGCCGCTTCCGCCAGAACCTGCTGGGCAAGCGCGTCGACTATTCGGGCCGTTCGGTCATCGTCGTCGGTCCCGAGCTGAAGCTGCACGAGTGCGGCCTGCCCAAGAAGATGGCGCTCGAGCTGTTCAAGCCGTTCATCTATGCGCGGCTGGACGCCAAGGGCCTGTCGGGCACCGTCAAACAGTCCAAGCGGATGGTCGAGCGCGAGCAGCCGCAGGTCTGGGACATCCTGGAAGAGGTCATCCGCGAGCACCCGGTTCTCCTGAACCGCGCGCCGACGCTGCACCGCCTCGGCATCCAGGCGTTCGAGCCCAAGCTGATCGAGGGCAAGGCCATCCAGCTGCACCCGCTGGTCTGCGCCGCCTTCAACGCCGACTTCGACGGCGACCAGATGGCCGTTCACGTCCCGCTGAGCCTCGAGGCCCAGCTGGAAGCGCGCGTCCTGATGATGTCGACCAACAACATCCTGTCGCCCGCCAACGGCAAGCCGATCATCGTGCCGTCGCAGGACATCGTCCTCGGCCTCTACTATCTGTCGCTGGTCAAGGACGGCGAGCCGGGTGAGGGCAAGCTGTTCGCCAACATCGGCGAGATCGACGCCGCGCTGGACGCCGGCGTGGTGGCCCTGCACACGCGCATCAAGGCCCGGTGGACCGAGATGGACGCCGCCGGCGAGCTGGTCACCAAGGTGATCGACACGACGCCGGGACGGATGAAGCTGGCCAACCTGCTGCCGCGCAACGCCAACATCGGCTACCGGCTGCTGGAGAAGAACCTGACCAAGAAGGAGATCGGCAACCTGATCGATCAGGTCTATCGCCACTGCGGTCAGAAGGCGACGGTCATCTTCGCCGACCAGATGATGGGCCTCGGCTTCCGCGAGGCGGCCAAGGCGGGCATCAGCTTCGGCAAGGACGACATCGTCATTCCGAAGAAGAAGGCCGCGCTGGTCGAGGAGACCCGCAAACAGGTCGAGGAGTACGAGCAACAGTACGCCGACGGCCTGATCACCAAGGGCGAAAAGTACAACAAGGTCGTCGACGCCTGGGCCAAGGCCACGGACCGGATCGCCGATGAGATGATGGGCGAGATTGCGCAACCCCGCGTGCTGGCCCCGGGCGAGCGTCCCGACGTCAACTCCGTCTTCATGATGGCCAACTCGGGTGCCCGTGGTTCGCAGGCGCAGATGAAGCAGCTGGGCGGCATGCGGGGCCTGATGGCCAAGCCGTCGGGTGAGATCATCGAGACGCCGATCATCTCGAACTTCAAGGAAG
>CAMCIP010000085.1 GCA_945874855.1 Brevundimonas vancanneytii | reverse complement strand
GGCGGCCCCGATGGCGGCCAGGGCATTGGCGACATTGTGGGCCCCCGGCGTCCTCAGGGTCACCCTCACCGGATCGGCGTCGCGCGGGGTCAGGCGGAAGGCAATGCCGTCGGGCCGCGGCTGCAGGTCGTCGGCGAACAGGTCGGCGGCGGGGTCGGACAGGGAGAAGGTCAGCGCCTCGGGAAACTCGGCCGCCAGCGCCGCCGTGCCGGCATTGTCGCGGTTCAGCACCAGCCGCCGCGCCCGCCGGGCGAAGCCGCCGAACAGGTCGTGCAGCTCGGCCATCGACTTGTGGTCCAGCGCCACATTGGTGATCACGGCCACCCCGGCGTCATAGCGGGCGATGGAGCCGTCGCTCTCGTCCACCTCGGACACGAACAGGGCCGGATCGCCGACGCGGGCCGAGGCGAAGGGAGCGTCCGGCGTGGCCAGGTCCTTCATCACCGCCCCGTTCATGACGGTGGGATCGCGACCGGCGGCGTCGAGAATGCGGGCGATCATGCCGGTGACGGTCGACTTGCCGCTGGTGCCCGCCACCCCGATGGCGGTGCGGGCGGCGTTGAACACCTCCGACAGCAGTTCGGGCCGGGTCATGACCGGGGCCCCGAGGCGACGGGCGGCGGCGACGTCGGGCACGGTGTCTTCCACGGCGCCCGAGGCCACCACGATCTGGTCGGCCGAGACCACGCCCGAGCCGTCCTGGGGATGGAGCACGAACCCCTGCGTCTCCAGCCAGGCGAACTTCTCCGGGCTGAGGCCCTGGTCGCGGGACCGGTCCGAGCCCTGGACCCGGGCGCCGCGCGCCGCCGTGATCAGGGCCAGCGGCAGCATGCCCGAGCCGCCGATGCCGCAGAAGAAGTAGGAGGCGTCTTGATTCATGGGGCCAAAACCGGGGACTGTCTGGGCGGCCTGACTAGCACGGCCGCAGGGTCCGGCCAGAGAGATGAAGATCGGCATCGTCAACGCCAGTTCGCGCTTCGACCCCGACCGGGGCGCCGCGATCCAGGCCTGGTTCGCCGAAAACCTGCCCGACGGGGCGATCACGGCGGTGATCCACCCGGCGTCCTTCGGCAAGCATGGCCATTTCGGGGGCGACGACCGGTCGCGGGCCGAGGCCTTCGTGGAGTTCGCCAATGACCCGCGGCTGGACGCCATCTGGTTCGCGCGCGGCGGCTATGGCGCCTGTCGCATCGCCGAGGCGGTGCTGCCGCGCCTGAATGCGGCGGCGCGGAAGAAGCGCTATCTGGGCTATTCCGACGCCGGCAGCCTGCTGGCCCTGCTGTACCGCCACGGCATCGGCCGGGTGGCGCACGGGCCGATGGCCTCCGATGCCGTCCGCAACGACGCGACCGCCTGGCGCGCCCTGAACTGGCTGAGGTCAGGCGATCCGGCGTCGTGGGAGCCCAGCCTTCATGACGACCCGCGGCCCGTCGTGGCCTTCAACCTGTCGATCCTCGACGCCCTGGTCGGCACGGCGCTGGAGCCGGATCTGAGCGGCCATGTGCTGCTGCTGGAGGACGTGTCGGAGCCGATGTACCGGATCGACCGGATGATGTTCCACGTCACCGGCCAGGCCTCGATCCGCAAGGTCGCGGGCATCCGCATGGGCCGGGTCTCCAATGTGGTCGAGAACGATCCGGACTTCGGCCTGACCGCCGAGGAGATCGCCCGCTACTGGTGCGACCGGTCCGGCATCCCCTTCCTCGGCGCCGCCGACATCGGCCACGACCGCGCCAACAAGGTGGTGCCGTTCGGGCCGCGATAGAGTGGGCGACCCCGTGACGCCCTTCCCTCCTTCGCCGGTCCGCGCCATGTCGGAGGCATGAACCGCCGCGCGCTCCTGATCCGACTGGGCCTGCTGGGCGCCGCCGTGGGTGGCGGCTGGTGGTTCAAGGAAACGGTGCTGTGGCCCCGGCCGCGGCCGGCCTTTCCCGCCGGCGTGCCCGCCTGGACCCCCTTCGCCGCCCCCGCCGTGGTGCCGACCATGCCCGGCACGGTGGGCGGGCGCGAGACCGTGGTCCTGATCGATTCCGGGGCCCAGTATTCCGTTCTGGACCGCGGCCTGTACGCCCGGCTGGCCGCCGATGGGGCCCTGGGCATGTCGTATCCGCTGCCGCTGCTGGCCTGGGGCGTCGGTGGACGGGCCCAGCTGGGGCGCGCCACGACGGTGGACGTGTCGGTTCCGGGGCTGAGCCTGCCCGGCCTGCGCACCGCCATCCTGGATCTCGGCCCGATCGCGGAGACGGAGCGGGGGCTGGGTGTCGGCCTGATCCTCGGCCAGGACGCGCTGGCGACCCTGGTGCTGGATGTGGACACCACGTCGGCGCGCGTGCGGCTGTCGGCGCCCGGGGCCCTGGCCGATCTGCCCGGCGCCCTGGCGCTGGACTCCCGGCGGGCGGGCGGGGCGCTGAAACTGCCGATTACCCTCGAAGGGCGCCCGCTGGACGCCCTGGTGGACACCGGCGCCTCGGCCCTGGTGTCGCTGTCGCGCCGCTCGGCCGAGCGGGTCGGCCTGCTGGACGGACGGGCGCTGGAAGGCGGCTCCAGCCTGGTGCTGGGCGGTCAGGTGCAGGCGGAGGTGGCGCAGGCGCGCACCGTGGCGATCGGCCGGCGGACCTTCGCCGACGCGCCGGTGCCGATCTTCGGCGACGTGGCGGCCCCCGGCTTTCCCGACGCCCTGGTGGGCATGGCCGCCTTCGCCGGCTCGATCATGCGCATGGACCTCGCCCGCGGCGCCCTTCTGGCCACCGACGCGCCCGACATCACCGTGGGGCCGAGAGACTGACGCCGGATCGGGAATGCCTGATGATCGATCCGGCCAGCCCGTGACCTCGCGCCGCGAGCGGTGCCCGTCGGTTCAACGGTCATACCTCTGTGACACGCGGCCCCTATCCAAAACCCTTGGGTACTTTGCAGAGATCAGGAGGCCGGGATCAAAGAACTGGAGCATGACTACCCCGACCACACCCAGGCCAGGGGCTATCAGTACGGCGACGAGCCGCCATGCAACGCCTCCGCCAACCGCAATTTCTACGAGGTCATGGACGCGCGCGTGGCGCGCCGCGGCTTCCTGATGGGTGGCCTGGCGACCTTGGCCACCAGCCTGATCGGCGGGTCACTGCCGGCTACGTCGGCGCGGGCCCGGGGCCGATCCAGTCTGATCGGCTTCAAACCCGTTCCGGTCAGTTTCGTCGACGCCGTCGTCGTGCCCGAGGGCTACAGCGTGCGGGTGCTGGGCGCGGCCGGCACCCCGATTTCGGGCCACCGGCCGGCATTCCGGTCGGGGGCCAACAGCGGCGCCGAACAGGAACACCAGATCGGCCAGCACCACGACGGGATCCATTTCTTCCCGATCGACGGCTCGTCCAGCGACGGTCTGATCGCCGTGAACCACGAATATGTAGAGCCGCGTTTCCTGCATGCGGCCAAGGACGGCTACCGCAGCGTGGCGCACACCAACAGCAGCGTCGCCTATGGGACGGACGGCAAGCGCGACGATGATGAAGTGCGGATGGAGATGGCGGCGCATGGCGTCTCGATCTACCGCACCACGCGACAGGCCAACGGTAGCTGGGTCGTCGTCGCTGACTGGCGCAACCGCCGGATCACGGCCAGCACGCCGATGCAGATCAGCGGCCCGGTGCGCGGAACAGACCACGTCCGCACCCGCTTCAGCCCGGACGGGACCATGACCCGCGGCACACTGAACAACTGCGCCCACGGGGTGACGCCGTGGAACACCTATCTGGCGGCAGAGGAGAACTGGGCCGGCTATTTCTCCAACACCGATGCGGAGCATCGGCGGGAACACGCCCGCTATGGCGTGTCGAAAGACCCGAAGGGCAGCGGCTACGGCTGGCATCTGGCCCGATCAGGCGCGGACGGGCACGTGCGGTTCGACGCCTCAACTAAGGGCGGTTCGGCAACCGAGGACTATCGCAACGAGCCGAACGCGTTCGGCTGGCTGGTCGAGATCGACCCGTTCAACCCCCGGGCGGCACCGGTCAAGCGCACCCATATGGGCCGGTTTGCCCATGAGGGGGTGGTGTTTGCCCCGGCTGTCGAAGGAGCACCGGTGGTCTGCTACTCGGGCGACGATTCCCGGTTCGAATACATCTACAAATTCGTCTCCGCCGACCCCTATGTCGCCGGGCGAACCGACGGGTCGATCCTTGACCGCGGCACGCTGTTTGTAGCCCGGTTCGATGACGACGGCGGCGGCGAATGGCTGGCCTTGGCACCGGGACAGAACGGTCTGACCCCCGCCAACGGCTTCGCCGATCTCGCCGACATCCTGGTCAACGCCCGGCTCGCCGCCGACCATGTAGGCGCGACCAAGATGGACCGGCCCGAGTGGGGCGCGGTCGATCCGAACACCGGCACGGTGTTCTTCACCCTGACCAACAACACCCGCCGGACTCAGGCCCAGGTGGATGCGGCCAACCCGCGGGCGGTCAACAATTTCGGCCACATCGTGCGCTGGTCCTACGCCGGCGGCGATCACGCGCAGGCGCGCTTCGACTGGGACCTGTTCGTGATCGCCGGCGACGCCCGACATTCGTCGAGGCCCGCCAGCAGCGCCCTCGACGACGACAACATCTTCGCCTGTCCCGACGGCCTGTGGTGCGACAAGGATTCCCGGCTCTGGATCCAGACCGACATGGGCGACATGGGTCCGGACTATGAAGGCCCGCTCAAGCCGTTCGGGATGAACATGCTGCTGGCGGCCGATCCGGCCACCGGCGAGGTCAAGCGGTTCATGACCGGCCCCTGGGGCCAGGAATGCACCGGCGTCGTCACCACGCCGGACGGCCGCACCATGTTCGTGAATTTCCAGCACCCCGGGGCCCAGGCCACGGCCGAACAGTTCGCCGCCGGCGATTATGGTTCGGGGTTTCCGGACTACGACGGCACCGTACCGCGCTCGGCCACCGTGGTGATCACCAAGGACGACGGCGGCGTGATCGGAACCTGAGCCCTGTTGCTTCAGCGCGCCGCGAAGGTGTCGCAGACGGCCGGGTCGCCGCTGTCGTAGCCGCGCTTGAGCCAGGCCGCGCGTTCCTCGGACGAGCCATGGGTGAAGCTCTCGGGCGAGGCCCGGCCCTGGGTCAGCCGGTCGTCACCGATGGCCGCAGCGGTCTTCAGGCCCGCGTCGAGATCGCCCGCCGTCATGGCCACCTGTCCGTCGGACACGCGCGCCGCATTGGCCGCCCAGACGCCGGCGAAACAGTCAGCCTGAAGCTCCAGCGCCACGGAATAGCGATTGGCCTCGGCCTGGCTGCCGGCGCGGGCCTGGGCCTGACGGACCTCCTCGGACAGGCCGGTCAGGGTCTGGACGTGGTGGCCGAACTCATGGGCGATGACATAGGCGCGGGCGAACTCGCCCGAGGACCCGCCGAGCTGTTCCAGCTGCTGCCAGAAGGACAGGTCCAGATAAACGGTGCGGTCGGGCGGGCAGTAGAAGGGCCCCATGGCCGCCTGGCCGAAGCCGCACTGCGTGCCCGTGCCGCCTTCATAAAGGACCACGCGCGGCGGCTGATAGCCGACCAGGGCCTGGGCCCAGACGTCGTTGATGTTGGCGCCGACCACGTCGACGAACAGGCCGGCCTGATCCTCGGGTGTGCCCTTCTCGCCTTCCTGCTGGGCGGCTGCGCCGAACCGGGTCGCCACTGCCGTGGTGGTCTCCGGGGGGATGCCGAAGATCAGATAGCCGATGACGGCCAGGACCATCACGCCCAGACCGCCGCCCACGGCGCCGCCCGCGCCCATGCCGCGCCGGTCCTCGACCCCGCCGCCCCTTCGTCCGCCCTGCCAGCGCATGTCATCCCCTCCAGCAAATGGCCCACCGCCACGCTAGTCGAGAACGGGGTTAACGACAAAGGGATGCAGGCAGATGACGCCTCGGTCCCGTCGGGGCCACGCGACCGGGTCACGTCTTCGGGAGGCCTTCCGGGCGGGGTCGAAGCCGGGCAGACTTGGATGCTAGGGAGAGGCGGCCATGGCCACGTCGCACGTTCGCATTGACCGCTGGATCCCCGCCCTCGGGATCGCGGTGCTGGCGCTGGGGGCCGCGGCGACCTGGCTGCTGACCACCGGGCGCGCCGTCGCCCCCTGGGACCCCGCCCCCCAGACCCGCGCCCTGGCCCAGGTGCGCGACCGTTTCGGCCCGACCGGTGAGGTTCGCCTGCTGGAGCCTGGGACCGGCCGGGTGGCCTGCGGCTATGCCGGACGGCGGGGCGAGGCGGCGGCCGTGGCCTTCGTCTCACGGCCGCGGCGCATCCTGTTCAGCGACGACCCCCTGTCGGGCGAGTTCGCGGCCATGGTCGCAGCCGATTGCCCAGGCCTGCCCCTGCGGCGGCCGGCGCCATGACCGAGGCCGCCGACGTCCCCGGTCAGGGCTGGTTCCAGGGTCGCGAACACCGCCTGCCGGTGCGCGTCTACTATGAGGACACCGACTTCACAGGTCTGGTCTATCACGGCAGCTATGTGCGGTTCTTCGAGCGCGGCCGGTCGGACTTCCTGCGCGCTGTGGGTCTGGGCCATTCCGACCTGCTGGACGGCGAGGCGCCTTCGGCCTTCGTGGTGGCCGAACTGGCGTTGAGCTTCCTGAAGCCGGCCCGCATCGACGACGCCCTGGTGGTGCGCACCCTGTACGAGGAGATCCGCGGGCCCCGGCTGATCATCCGTCAGGCCATCGACCGCGGCGACGAGACCCTGTGCCGGGCCGAGGTGATCGTCGTCTGCATCCATCTGGACGGCCGGCCGCGCCGCCCCACACCGCGGCTGGTCGCGCGCGTCCGGCCCTGGCTCGCGCCCCCGTCAGGTGAGGACGGGTGACGAAACGGCCCGGCGCAGCTAGACCCGCCATGAAATCGCCGTCTGGACCCTGACCATGGGCTCACCAACCTTGACCGGAACGCCCGTATGACCGTGCCCGCCGAAGCCAGCCTGCTGAACCCCGTCGAGCTGTTCATGGCCGCGGACTGGGTGGTCAAGTCGGTCATGGTCGGACTGGCGCTGGCCTCGCTGTGGTCGTGGGCGGTCATCCTGGACAAGGCCTTCCGCTTCGCCGCCCTGAACCGCCAGGCCGACGCCTTCGAGGCCACGATCAACGGCGGCCGTCCGCTGGAGGAGGTGGCCGCCCAGGCCGGGCCAAATCCGACCCACGCCCTGCCGCGCATGCTGGTGCTGGCCGTCACCGACTGGCGCGAGACGCGCACCAAGGGCACGCTCAGCGACCAGCAGGGCCATCTGCTGATCGCCCGCATCGACCGGGCGCTGGACAGCCTGATCGCCCGCGAGGGCCAGCGCATCGAGGAGGGACTGGGCGTGCTTTCGGTGGTGGCCACCGCCTCGCCCTTCATCGGCCTGTTCGGCACGGTCTGGGGCATCATGAACGCCTTTTCGGCCATTGCCGCGGCGGGCAACACCAATCTGACCACCGTGGCCCCGGCCATCGCCGAGGCCCTGTTCGCCACCGCCATCGGTCTGGCTGCGGCCATCCCGGCCTATATCGCCTACAACAAGTTCTCGATCGACGCGGGCAAGTTCACCGGCCGGCTGGAAAGCTTTGCCGACGACCTGCAGGCCGCGGTGGCGCGGCGTCTGGGGGCCCCGGCCGCGCCCCCGGCCCAGGACCACAGCGACCGGCGGGGGCTCTGAGCCATGGCCATGGGTCCGGGCGGCGGCGGGCATGTACGGGGGCGGCGACGCCCGCGCAAGCGCCCGCTCAGCGAGATCAACGTCACCCCGCTGGTGGACGTCATGCTGGTGCTGCTGATCATCTTCATGATCTCGGCGCCCCTGCTGACGGTCGCCGTGCCGGTCGACCTGCCCGACACCGAGGCGGGCGCCGTGGAGGCCGAGCAGGAGCCGGTGATCGTCTCGATCGACCGGTCCGGCGAGGTCTTCGTCGGCGAGACCCGCGTCGGCTATGACGGCCTGATCGAAGGCGTGCGCCAGGCCGGCGCCTCGCCCGACGACGCCGTCTCCGTCCGCGGCGACGGGGCCGCGCCCTATGCCGAGGTGGCCAGGGTCATGGCCCGGCTGTCGGCCAACGGCTATGCCAAGCTGAACCTGATCACCGACACCGCCCCCCGCGCCGCGGCCGCCCCGACCCCGGCGGCCGCGCCGGTCACGGCGACGGAGGGCTGACGGCATGAAGGCGCCCGGACCCGGCACGATCGGCTCGATCGCCCTGCATGCGGGACTGGGCGCGCTGCTGTTTGTGGCCTGGCCGGACAAGCCGCTGCCGGCGCCGCCGACCGAGGGCATCCGCGTCTCCATCATCTCCGACGTGACGGTCGAGGCCGCCGCGCCGGACAATCCGGACGAGGAGCTGATCGTCGAGGACGGGGCCAGCGCGCCGCCGGTGCCCGTCGAGGCCCCGCCCGAGCCCGAGCCGGAGCCGACCCCGCCGCCCACGCCCCGCGCGGCGGAAAAGCGCCCGACGCCGACCCCGCGTCCGCCGGTCACCCGCCCCCAGCCGCCGCGCCCGCCGGCGCCCCAGCCCAAACGCGAGGAGCCCTCGCTGGACCTCGATCGCCTGTCCAAGCGCCCCGAACAGGGCCGCCCCGACCGCCGCCCCAACACGGGCGACGCCGGCCGCGGCGCCGCACCGCAAGCGCTGGGCCGGGCGGACATCAGTGCCCTGGGTCGCCAGATCCGACCCGTCTTCAACTGCAGCATGGAGGGTGCCGATTCCGTGCAGGTGCAGGTGTCGGTGCGGCTGTCCGAGACCGGCCGCATCGTCGGCGCGCCCCGCCTGATCAGCCCCCGCAGCGACCCGGCCTATCGCGCCGTGTCAGAGGCCGTGCTGCGCGGCGTCCGCGCGGCCGCCCCCTTCGACATGCCCGCCGGCTATGAAGAGCAGGACATCACCTTCGGCTTCAACAGCGCCACCCTCTGCTGACCGCCGGCGGCAAGGCGGCCCTGTGCGTCATCCCCGCCTGACGGCCCCTGACGGAACGGCGTTAACGGCCCGGCGCGCCCGAAAGTCGCCGCATTGGGCTTGAGAGTGGATTTTCGTCACGTCGCGCGTCCAGTATGCGACCGACATACGCCGACCCGGAGCTCCTGATGCGCCTGAAGACCCTGCTGACCGCGTTCGCCGCCGCGACCGTCGCCCTGCCGGGTGCGGCCCTGGCCCAGGACCCGCAGACGGGCGAGCCGCAGATCGTGGTGATCGACCAGGCCGAGCTCCGGCCCTTCCCCATCGCCGTGGTGGGCTTCTCGGGCCAGTACGGGGCGGACATCGCCAACGTCGTGACGGGCAATCTGCGGCGGTCGGGCTATTTCGACCCCCTGAACCCCGGCAGCTTCACGGATCGCCCCGGACTGGGCTCGGCCCCGGCCTTTCCGGCCTGGACCTCCATCGGTGCCCAGGCGGTGCTGTACGGCGGGGTCACGCCCCGCGCCGATGGCCGCGTCGACGTCGGCTTCCGCCTGTACGACACCTACCGCGAGTGCCAGCTGGTCAGCTATCAGTTCACCGCCACGCCGGAACAG
>CAMCIP010000084.1 GCA_945874855.1 Brevundimonas vancanneytii | reverse complement strand
CCTATGTCGCCGCCCGGCCGGACTGGCTGCACAATGCGGCCCACTGGCGCGAACGGACGCGGGCGCTGGAGGACCGGCTGTCCGACGCCCTGCATGACCGGCTGACCGCCCGCTTCGTCGACCGCCAGACCACGGCCCTGATGCGCGCCCTGAAGACGGCCGACGACACGGTGGTGCAGGTCTCGGACGGCGGCGAGGTCTCGGTCGAGGGCGCGGTGCTGGGCCGGCTGGACGGGGTGCGCTTCGCCCCGGAGCGTGAGACGGCGGCCGGGCCGGTGCAGCGCCGGATCGCGGCCCGCGCCGTGGGCCCGGCGGTGGCGCGGCGACTGGGCCGGCTGGCGGCCGACGACGACGACGCCTTCGGGGTCCAGCCCGACGGCGCTGTGCTGTGGCGCGGGGCGATCGTGGCGCGGGTGACGGGCGACGACCCCTTCCAGCCCCGCGTCCGCCTGCTGGGCGATCTGGGTCCCGAGCCGGCGCGCGAGCGGGCCCGGCGCCGGCTTGAGGCCTGGCTGGCGCTGGAGGCGGGGCGGGCTTTGCGGGGTCTGGGCCGCCTGCGCCGGGTGTTGGAGAGCGGGACGCTGAAGGGCCTGACCCGCGGCCTCGCCTTTCGTCTGGTCGAGGCGGGCGGGGTGGTCGCCCGCGGCGCCGTGGAGGCCGAGCTGAAGGCCCTGAGCCAGGCCGAACGCCGCGCCCTGCGCAGTCTCGGGGTGCGGGTCGGGGCTCATTCGCTGTGGCTGCCCGCCGACCAGAAGCCCCGCGCCCGCGGCGTGGCCCAGGCCTTCTGGGCGCGCGCCGAGACCGACCCGACCGCCCCGCGCGCCCTGTCGGCGCGGGGGCAGCGCCACGTCGGCGACCTGACCGTGGCCGTCGAGACCCTGGAGCGGATGGCCGAGCTGAAGGCCGCGGGGCAGGGGCGGCTGGACGATGCAGCCCTGGCCGAACTGGGCCTTGACGCGGCCCGGGCCGAGGCCCTGACCCGGGCCCTGCGCCCGCCCCGGGTGCGCCCGGCGGCCCGGGTCGACCGCAAGATCGAAGCCTCGCCGTTCGCAGCGCTGGCGGCCCTGACCGCGACCCCGCCCGCCCGCAAACGTCGGCCCCGGCGCAAGGCGTGAGGCACAGGGAGACGGCCCCCCTTGCCACCGTGCGACCGGCGCGGTTTGAGGGCGCATGAGACCGTTCCATCACCTTCTGGCGAACAATCTGGTGGCCAATGTCACCAATTTCACCGTCTGGTTCGCCGTGACCTTCTGGGTCTTCCTGGAGACCCGGTCGGTGTTCGCCACCGGCATGATCGCGGGCCTCTATCTGGTCCTGACGGCGGGTCTGGCCTTCTGGCTGGGCAGTCTGGTGGACCACAATCTGAAGAAGCGGGTCATGCTGGGCTCCAGCCTGGCCTCGGCCGCCTTCTACTCGGCTGCCCTGGCGCTGCTGGTGCTGACGCCGCCGGCGCTGCTGACGGCCCTGTCGGCGCCGGTCCTGTGGATCTTCATCGGCCTGGTGATGGGGGGAGTGATCGCGGGCAACGTCCGCTCGATCGCCCTGCCGACCCTCGTCACCGTCCTGGTGCCCGAGGACCGGCGCGACAGGGCCAACGGCCTGGTCGGCATGGCCACGGGGATCGGCTTTCTGACCACCTCGGTCATCTCGGGCCTTCTGGTGGCCTGGGGCGGCATGGGAGGCACGCTGATCTTTGCCCTGGCCCTGACAGCCGCCGTCTTCCTGCACCTGCGGTTCGTGCGGGTGGACGAGCCCGACCCGCGGGCGGCGTCGGTCAATGGGGACGGCACGCCGGGACGCCGCCGGGTCGATCTGAGAGGCACGCTTCTCGTCGTCGGCGCCGTGCCCGGACTGTTTGCCCTGATCCTGTTCGCCACCTTCAACAACTTCCTGGGCGGCGTCTTCATGGCGCTGATGGACGCCTATGGCCTGTCGATGATGAAGGTCCAGCAGTGGGGTCTGCTGTGGGGCGGGGTCTCGACCGCCTTCATCCTGTCGGGGATCGTCATTGCGAAGACCGGTCTGGGCGGGAACCCCCTGCGCACCCTGATGATCGTCAACCTGATCGCCTGGTCGACCGCGGCGCTGTTCACCCTCCAGCCGTCCGTCGTGCTGCTGGCGGCCGGCTGCTTCATCTGGATGTTCGTGGGCCCCTTCGCCGAGGCGGCCGAGCACACCACCCTGCAGAAGGTGGTGCCGTTCGAGCGTCAGGGACGGGTCTTCGGCTTTGCCCAGTCGGTGGAGCAGGCGGCGTCGCCCCTGACCGCCTTCCTGATCGGGCCGCTGACCCAGTTTGTGGTGATCCCCTTCATGACTGACGGCGTCGGGGCCGAGGCGATCGGGGGATGGTTCGGCACCGGACCGGCGCGGGGCATCGCCCTGGTCTTCACCGTGGCGGGCCTGATCGGGCTGGCGGCCACGGTGATCGCGTTCAACTCGACCCCCTATCGCCGGCTCTCGGCCGCCTATCGCGCCTCGACCACGACCACAGAGCCCGCCGGGTGACCGTCGAGGGGGCCTGCCGCGTCGACGTCTGGCTGTGGCGGGCCCGTTTCGCCCGGACCCGCGCCCTGGCCGCCCGCATGGTCGAGGCGGGGGCCGTGCGCCTGACCCATGCGGGCGTTCAGACCCGGCTCGACAAGCCCAGCCGGTCCGTCCACGTCGGCGATGTGCTTCTGTTCGCCCTGTCCGGGCGGCTGCGGGAGGTGACGGTCGTGGCCCTAGGTGAGCGCCGGGGCCCGCCCGAGGCCGCGCGGGCCCTGTACCGGACAATCGGGTCGCAGGACGGGGACGTCGCATCCGGTTGACAGGGCGCGCCCCGCCCGCCATCGAACGTCAGGGCCCCGGAAGAACCAACTCACAAGCTGAATGACCTACATCGTCACCGACGCCTGCGTACGCTGCAAATTCATGGACTGCGTCGAGGTCTGTCCCGTCGACTGCTTCTATGAGGGCGAGAACTTTCTGGTCATCGCGCCGGACGAGTGCATCGACTGCGGCGTCTGCGAACCGGAGTGCCCCGTCGATGCCATCAAGCCCGACACCGAGGACGAGCCGGACGGCAAATGGCTGAAGATCAACGCCGACTTCGCCAAGGTCTGGCCGAACATCACCCTGAAGGGCACGCCGCCCGCCGACGGTGAGCAGTTCGAGCGTGAGACCGGCAAGTTCGAGAAGTATTTCAGCGAGAAGCCTGGCCGCGGGACCTGAATCCCGGGCGAAGGCGGTTCCGGACGCGGATTTTGCGCCGCCAAGGCCACAATGGCTCGCCGGTTTTGAATTCTTGCGATTTTGTGATAGGTCCCCTGCACTGGTCGAGGGTCCGGCGACGGATCGTGCCTCGACTGCGTTAGCGACAGAACCTCGGCCCTGCAGCCGGGGCGCCCAGAGGTTTGGTGATCCGTTCCCGCGTCTGAAGACAGGACTTCCCCTCCGACGGAGTGATCCGGCGGCGGCTGGCCCGTTGTCTTCATCGTGTGTGCGTCCGCCCCGCCTCCCGGGCCATGAAAGGAACGACGATGACGAACAAGAGCGGTCTGGAATTCAAGGTCGGCGACGCGGTCGTCTACCCGGCGCACGGCGTCGGCAAGGTGGCGGCGGTCGAGACCCAGGAGGTCGCCGGCATGAGCCTGGAGGTCTACGTCGTGACCTTTGACCATGAGAAGATGACCCTGCGCGTGCCGACCAAGAAGGCCAAGACGGCGGGCCTGCGCTCGCTGGCGGCCGAGGACGTCGTCACCAAGGCCCTGACCACGCTGAAGGGCCGTGCCCGCATCAAGCGCACCATGTGGTCGCGCCGCGCCCAGGAGTATGAGGCCAAGATCAACTCCGGCGACCTGATCTCGATCGCCGAGGTGGTCCGCGACCTGCACCGTGCCGAGACCCAGCCGGAACAGTCCTATTCGGAGCGGCAGCTGTATGAGTCGGCCCTGGACCGTATGGCCCGCGAAGTCGCCGCCGCCAACCGGATCGACAAGGACGCCGCCGTGGCCCTGCTCGGCAAGTCGCTGAGCGCCAAGAAGTCGCTGGCCCCGGTCGCGGCCGAGCCCGAGGCCGAGGCCGCCTGATCCAGGCCGCCGCCGTCGACATGAAGAAGGCCCGGGAGCGATCCCGGGCCTTTTTCAATTGATCCCGCCGGAGCGGCCGCCCGCACCGGAACCCGCTCACACCTGGCGGATTTGATCCATCGCAAGCACCGGGAGCTGGTGGTCCACTATCCTGCCTCTCATCCACCGGTTTCAGCGAGGGCGAAGCGATGACCCAGTTCCACCATGTCCGTCTCGAGCTCGCGCGGGAGCCGGGACATCCGGCGGGGGACCCGACGGACGGCTATGACCTCGTCGCCCCGCTCGACAGTGAAGGGCGGCTGGACGCAGAGGCCTTGCACGCCGAACCCGCGCGCGGCCATGTGCGGCGCTTCTCCGGCGGCCAGACCATCGGCACGGGCCGGCTGCGGCGCGGCCCCGGCGGGGCCTGGCTTCTCGACCTCAAGGACGGGGAGGCCGCCGACGCGCTCGGCTTCCGGTTCGGCGAGGAACGGTTCGTGTCCGGCGAATATGTCAGCCTGACCCTGCCGTCCGGTGAGCAGCACACCTATGTCGTGGCCGGGGTGGCCGCAGTCTGAACCCCGCGCGTCTCAGAAATACTCCGCCCCGGCCGGGCATTCGGCGCTGATCCGGCGGGCGGTGATGGAGGCGGGCAGATAGGGGGTGCCGCGGGCCAGCTGGGCGCCGCCGGTGAAGCGGAAGCTCTCGGTGCGATAGGTGCCGTTCAGGCGCACGCGCACGGTCCGGCCCTTGCGGTCGCGGCAGACGCCTTCGAAGCGGGCATTGCCGCCGCCGACCTCGCGCACCGGATAGGTGCAGGTCCAGCGTCGCGTCGACAGGCCGCCGAAGAAGCGGTTGATCTCTGACGGGCGTACGCATTTCTGCTCGGTGTCGCGCACGCCGACCGCCGAGGTGGTGTACTCCCAGTAGCCCGGCAGCACGGTGTCGGCCGACTGGGTCGCGGCGGCATAGGGACGGTCGGACGCGCCCAGGGTCAGCGCGGCGGCGCCGAGGGCGGTCAGGGCGAGAAAGCGGGTCTTCATGGGTGAGGCCCCCGGGCGGAGTGAACGGTCATGCTTAGCGGTGATATGTGGCGGGATTTGAACGGTGGCTGAACGCCCGCATCGCCTTGACGAGCGGCGTCCCTCTCCTCTATACGGCCCCCTCTCGCGCGGGACCCGCTTCCGCGCGCTTTTGTTTATTGCGTCCCGGACCCCGGTTCGAGCGGCGCTCCGCGAAGGATCTGGCGATGTCCCGTCGTTGCGAACTCACTGGCGTGGGCCCGATGGTCGGCCACAGCGTCAGCCACTCGAACATCAAGACCAAGCGCCGCTTCCTGCCGTCGCTGAAGTCGGTGAAGGTGGCGTCCGAGGCCCTGGGCCAGACGTTCAGCCTGCGCATCTCGAATGCGGCCCTGCGCACCCTCGACTACAAGGGCGGCCTGGACCCCTTCATCGTCAAGGCCCGCGACGAGCAGCTGTCGGCCGAGGCCCAGCGCATCAAGCGCAAGGTCAAGGCCAAGCTGGCCGAGAACGCCGCCGCCTGATCGGCGCGACAGTCCAAACATATGATGAGGCCGGCGGAAACGCCGGCCTTTTTCGTTGTGGCGGGGCGATCAGGCGCAACATGACCATTCTGTAATGGTCGCCGCCGTGACTCCCCTTTTCGCCGACGCCGCTTAAGGTTCGCGGACCGACGCTGTGAGGAGTTCGTCCGTGGTCGTATCCCGTCTCGCCCTGATCGCCGCCGCCTGTCTGGTCGCGGCCCTGCCTGCCGCCGCGCAGGACGCGCCGCGCACCTCCACCCGCTTCACGCTCGAGACCGACAATCCCCGCGCGCCGGAGCAGGAGGCCGTCAGGTTCGACACGCTGGACCTGCATCTGACCGTCCTGCCGGAGCGCAAGGCCATCGAGGGGGTCGGCATCCTGGACTTCACCGTCCTGGCCCCTGTCGACCGGCTTTCGGTCGAGCTGGACACGGTGTTCGACGTCTCGGAGGTGCAGGTCGACGGCCAGACCATCGCCCGCGACCGGTGGAGCAATCCTGAGGGGCGGCTGACGGTCCAGCTGCCGCGGCCGCTGGCGGCGGGGGCGAAGACCCGGCTGCGCATCGCCTATGGCGGCAGCCCGCGCGTCGCGCCGCGGGCGCCGTGGGACGGGGGCGTGGTCTGGGCCACCGCGCCGACGGGCGAGCCCTGGATCGCCTCGGCCTTCCAGTTGAACGGCTGCGACCTGCTTTTCCCCTGCATCGACAACTCCAAGGCCGAGCCGGGCCGGGCCGACGTCCGCTTCACCGTGCCGTCGACCGTCTCCGCGCCGGGGCCGGGCACGTTCCAGGGCAAGACCGACAATGGCGACGGGACGACGACCTGGGCCTGGTCGATCCGCCAGCCCAACATCTATGCCATCACCCTGAACGTCGGCCCCTATGTCGAGGTCACGGGCCAGTACCAAAGCCGGTTCGGCAATGTCGTGCCGATGCATTTCTGGCACCTGAAGTCCGACAAGCCGGAGGACGTGGCGCGCCTGTTCGCCGAATTCCCGCAGATGCTGGACTTCTTCGAGGCGACGGTCGGCCCCTACCCCTTCTCCGACGAGAAGATGGGGGTGGTGGAGACGCCCCACCTCGGCATGGAGCACCAGACGCTGAACGCCTATGGCAACCAGTATCGCATCGACGGTCGCGGCTATGACTGGCTGCTGCAGCACGAGTTCGCCCATGAATGGTTCGCCAACCAGCTGACCAACTGGAACGCCGACGACATGTGGCTGCACGAGGGCCTGGGCAGCTATATGCAGCCGCTCTATGCGGGCTGGCTGCGCGGCGACCACTATATGCACCGCGAGCTGGCCGACCAGCGCGAGGGGCTGCTCAACCGGGCCCCGATCGTGTCCCGGTCGCCGAAGACGGTGAACGATGTCTACAACCGGCCGGGCGGGCCGGGCGGCGACATCTATTCCAAGGGCTCGCTGGTGGCCCACACCCTGCGCATGACCCTGGGCGACGCGGACTTCTATGAGTCCCTCCGCATCCTGGTCTACGGCCGGGCCGATCCGAAGCCGGGCAATTTCACGCCCCAGACCCGGTCGACGCCCGAGTACAACGCCATCGTCAATCAGGTCACGGGCCGGAACTACGACTGGTTCTTCAATGCCTATCTCTATGAGGCCTCCCTGCCGGTGCTGACCCGGACGCGGGAGGGGAACCGGCTGAACCTGGCCTGGTCGACGCCGGCAGGAGTCTTTCCCATGCCGCTGGACGTCTCGGTGAACGGCGAGATCCGCACCGTGCCGATGACCGACGGGCGGGGTCATATCGACCTGCCGGCCGATGCGGTCGTGGTGATCGACCCCCAGAACAAGGTGTTGCGCCAGGATCCGCTGGTCGACCGCATGCGTCCGCGTCGCTGAGAGGAAGCCCGGCATGACGAAGACCCTGACCGCCGCCCTGGCGCTGACCGCCGCCATGGGCCTGACGACAACTGTTCAGGCCCAGGAACCGGCCCAGCGCACCTCCACCGAATGGACGCGCAACACCGGCCATCCGCGCGCGCCGGAACAGCTGGCCATGCAGTTCGACAAGGCCGATCTCGCCTTCCGGATCCTGCCCGAGACCCGGTCGATCGAGGGGGTGGCCACGCTGGACTTCACCGCGACGGCGCCGCTGGCGCGGCTGGTGCTGGAGCTGGACGTCCGCTTCGACGTGTCGGAGGTGGCCATCGGCGGCCGGGCCCTGCCGCGCTCGGCCTGGACCAATCCCGAGGGCCGGATGACGATCACCCTGCCGCGCGCCCTGCGGGCGGGGCAGTCGGTGCAGGTGCGGATCAAATATGCGGGCGTGCCCCATCCGGCGCGCAACGCTCCCTGGGACGGCGGCTGGGTCTGGCGCACGGCCCCGTCGGGCGAGCCGTGGATCGCCACGGCGGTTCAGGGCGACGGCTGTGACATGATCTGGCCCTGCATCGACTGGGCGACGGCCGAGCCGGCGCGCCTGGACATGCACATCACCGTGCCGTCCAACCTGTCCGCGCCGGGGCCCGGCCGGTTGACCGGCAAGCGCGACCATGGCGACGGCTGGACGACCTGGAGCTGGTCCTCGGGGCCGATCAACACCTATGCCATCTCGATCAATGTGGGCCCGTTCGAGGAGCGGACGGCGGTCTATCGCAGCCGCTTCGGCAATGAGATCCCGATGAGCTACTGGCACCTGCGGTCCGACGATCCGGCCAAGGTCGAGGCCCTGTTCGCCGAGTTCCCGCTGATGCTGCGTTTCTTCGAGGAGGCGGTGGGCCCCTATCCGTTCGGCGACGAGAAGATGGGGGTGGTGGAGACGCCCCATCTGGGCATGGAGCACCAGACGCTGAACGCCTACGGCAACGGCTATCGCAAGGACTACAAGGGCTATGACTGGCTGCTGCACCACGAGCTGGCGCATGAGTGGTTCGGCAATCAGCTGACCCATGTGCTGGTCGACGACGTCTGGCTGCACGAAGGCATCGGCACCTATATGCAGCCGCTCTATCTGCGCTGGCTGCACGGCGAGCGGCTGTTCGAGGCCGAGCTGATGGAGCAGCGGCTGGGTCTGGCCAATGACTTTCCGGTCGTGGCGGGCCGGGCGCGGACCGACGACGAGGTGGGCGAGGGCGGGCCGGGCAACGACGTCTATTCCAAGGGGTCGCTGATGATGCACACCCTGCGGCTGCTGATCGGCGACGAGGCCTTCTACCGCTCCCTGCGGCTCCTGGTGTACGGGCGCGACGACCCGGCGCCGGGCAATTTCGAGCCGCGCTACGCCTCCACCCAGGACTATGTGAAGATCGTCTCCGACGTCACCGGCCGGGACATGGCCTGGTTCTTCGACGGCTATCTGTACCAGGCGGCCCTGCCCGATCTGGTCGAGACCCGCAGCGGCGACCGCCTGACCCTGGAGTGGAAGACCGGCAATGGCGCCGCCTTCCCCCTGCCGGTCGAGGTGTCGGTCGACGGGCAGGTCCGGACCGTGCCCATGGAGGGCGGCCGCGCGACGATCGATGTGCCCGCCGGCGCCCATGTCCTGCTGGACCCGGAGAACAAGCTGCTGCGCCGGCTGGACCACATCGACCAGTTCGAGGCCTGGCAGGCGTCGCAGCGGCGGCGACAGTAGGCGTCAAGCGGACCTGACTGAAAGTCATGTTGACCTTACATGGCTGGCGTGTCATGTTGACCTGACTTCAAGTCAGGAGAACACGACATGCCCGAGGCCCCGACAATGACCCCCGCCCACCGGCGCTATGTGGGGCGGACCGTCGCCTTCATGTCCGCCTATGTCGTTGTCATGCTGCTGGCGATCGGCGGGGCTCTGGATGATGTGAAGACGGCCACCTCGGGCTGGGTGCTGGCGGTGGCGGCCTCTGCGCCGATCGTGGGCCAGATCTGGGCGACCCTGAGCCTGATGAATGAGGCGGACGAGTTCGTGCGCGGCCTGACGGCGCGCCAGTTCATCGTCGCCACTGGCCTGACCATGGCCCTGGCCACCTT